>JAITBC010000303.1 GCA_031283785.1 Tannerella sp.
TAGAAATTAAAGATGAACAATTAGCGGAATTAAATATTTGTCAAAATGAATTTCACGGTGAATGGAATTACAAAATTCTACCTGAATAAAGTCAGATTATTTCGTAACACTTCCTTAGGCACATAATATGTTCCGAAATAATTTTTAATATTTGTTATTGACGGGTTTTTCAGATGCTCCTGTGTGCCCAGTACGGTTTGCGTCCCGTAAGGATGGTGCGGGAACAAGCCGTTCAGAATCGCCTGATATATTTTTCTTGAGTCGCGTGTGAGGCTCATGTTGTATTCTTCGTAGACGGTTTCAAGTTCGGTATGGAACCCGCGTATTACAGGGTCAGTGAAACGGTCGGCCTGAATAATTGCCCAATTCTCAATTTCATTAGCCGGAATATTTTCCGTATATGCCGTGACGTCGTATGAAGTAAATGCGTTTGTACCCTGAGCGCCGATTGAGGACATCAGTTTGTCGTACTCGTTCGGTATCGCTATTTTGGATGCTTCCTGCGAGATACTGTCTATTTCGGCATAGATCGCTTTTCGCTCTTCTTCGCCGGTCGTCTTGCGATACGTTTCAAACAATCTTTCGATTTCGTCTAACAGCGGTTTTTCGGCTTCATAATCGGATGTGCCGAATTTTTTTGTGCCTTTGAACATCAGATGTTCGAAATAATGAGCCAGTCCGGTAGTTTCGGCCGGGTCGTTTTTCGCCCCCACACGAACGCCGATGTATGTCTGTATGCGCGGATTGTTCTTATTTACAGATAGGTAAACTTTCAGCCCGTTATCCAATGTATAAATACGCGTCTGAAGCGGGTCGTCCTGTACGCTTTCGTATTTATATTTCGATTCTACGCATGATGTTGTCAGGAATAGAATCACAAACGAAATTAGCAAATAATTTTTTTTCATATCAAACAGATTTTTGTTATTAATATCCAGGACGCCTAAACGCCCTTCACCAAATAAAAGGCCGTAAATATATGACTTTTATTCTGTGAAAAGCAAATTTCCGCCCATATTTTTTTTGTAATATGTGTAAATGCCGGAATAACGCTTAAAACTAATCCGGATTACATTCGCTTATTATTGAACTTTTACAACACATTAATACTTTATTTTTTCAAACTTGTTGATTATTTACAAAAATAATTCTACCTTTGTCGTGACAAGTTACTTTATTTGATATCGCAACCAAAAAAACAACAGCAAGTATTAAACGTTATTATTCGTTCAAAAAAACGACAGAACTTATTTATGTATACGAAATTTCTTTTACGGGAAAACCGATTTGCAAATCATACGAAATCCTCTTTAACAGAGGAGGAAGGTGGATATTATGCTTGCAGAGAGGCGAGAGGAAAATTTGACATAACTCCTGTAATAACAAGAGAGAGAGAGAGAGAGAGAGAGAGAGAGAGAGAGAGAGAGAGAAGCAGGCGCATATTTATTACATAATATATTTCCAAAATCCGCGCATAATCTACGCGTTTATTCGAAAAGGAATAAAGTCTGTCCGACTTTTTTCCCCATACTTTTGTCGTTTCATTACACGCAAAAAAGCAAGAAGCGTTTTTTTGCGTGTAATGAAAGTGTTCCGCTATGCATACAGTATCACTGCGATGCATAGTAACCAGCTTTTTTTATGAAAACAATAATTGTTTCAAGTCTAATTTTAACTAAAAATTTGCATCTATGAGAAAATTGATTTACTTATTTACTCTTCTGTATCTGTGTGCAGGTATAGCTTTCGCACAAACGAAGGTTGCCTCGGGCACGGTTACCTCTGCTGAGGACGGCGCTCCTGTGGCAGGAGCATCTGTCTCCGTAAAAGGGACAACAATGGGAACGATCACCGACGGTAACGGGAAATTCATTTTGCCCGACCTTCCGGCATCGGCCGATGTCATTGTCATTTCATTCATCGGGATGGAAACCGTCGAGATTGCAGCAGGCGAAAACCTTCAAATCGTAATGAAGGATGCCTCTCAAAGCCTCGACGAAGTAATCGTCGTAGCATACGGTACGGCGAAAAAATCTTCTTTTTCGGGAGCGGCCACTCAGATAAAAGGAGAAAAGTTGCAGAAAACGCAGGTCTCTAATGTATCAAAAGCGCTGGAAGGCGCCGTCGCAGGTGTGCAAACCTCCAGTTCGAGCGGCACGCCGGGTTCGTCGGCAAACATCATCATTCGGGGTATCAACTCGATATCCGCCAGCCAGAACCCTTTGATCATCGTAGACGGCGTACCTTATGAAGGATCGCTGAACTCGATCTCCACGCAGGACATCGAATCGCTGACAGTGCTGAAAGATGCTGCCGCCAATTCCATGTACGGCGCACGCGGGTCGAACGGCGTGGTCATTATCACTACTAAAAGCGGGAAAAGCGGGAAGGTGAAAATCAACTTTGAAGGGAGAAGCGGCTTCAATGCCCGTGCCGTTCCTGCGTATAATATCATTTCCGACGCCGGAGAATATTATGAAATGATGTATGAATCCGTACGCAATAACCTGTTGAGCGAAATGTCGTATATGGAAGCGAGCGCATATACCGCTTCCAACCTCATCAATGAATACGCAAAGTATAATATCTACAAAGGCGTAGCGGACAACAGTATCATCGACCCGTCTACGGGGAAACTGACGCCTGCGGCAAAAGCCGCTTCCCTTAAGTGGAACGACAGCTGGCAAAAAGATCCGTTTACAAACGGGTTTCGGCAGGAATATAATATCAACGTCAGCGGCGGATCGGAAACGACAACCGGATACGTGTCGTTAGGCTATCTTGGAGACGAAGGATACGTCGTCAACTCGGATTTCGACCGCATTTCGGCCCGTGCCAAGATAGACCAGACGATCGGCAAATACATCAAAACGGGCGCCAATATCATGTACTCAAACACCGTCCAGAAACAGTTCGGGTCTACAGATTCCAATTACAGTAACATCTTCATGTTCTCGCAATTAATAGCTCCTATCTACCCCATTTATATGTACGACAGCGACGGTAAGCCTATGTACGACGACAACGGCAAACGCAGGTATGATTACGGTTCGGAATATCTCCGCCCGTATGCCTCCGAACAAAATCCGGTAGCCACCATCAACGACGATATTAACACGACGTTGTATGATAATTTCTCGGGACACGGATTTTTTGAGGTGAAATTCCTGAAAGATTTCAAGTTTACGGTGAATATGGCTTACGACGTATTCAACGCGGTAGCGACCGCCTATATGACGCCGAACGGCGGCGATGCAGCCAGGGTCGGCGGACGCGGCGAAAAAGAATTTGTACGCGCCTCGGCCATGAACGTGAACCAGCTGCTGAACTGGACGCCGACCTACGGCAAACATACGCTCGACATCCTGCTCGGGCACGAATCGAAAGACAGCAAAAGCTCCCTCCTGTACGGTCATATGACAAATTTCGTCGACCCCTATAATCCCGAACTTGCCAATGCCGCGCGTTATCAGGATCTGACGTCGTCGACCAACAGTATTTCACTCGAAGGATTCTTCAGCAGGGCCGAATACAATTACGATGAAAAATATTACGCTACCGCCGGTTTGCGCAGGGATGGGTCTTCCCGCTTTCATCCGGATAAACGCTGGGGTACGTTCTACTCGGTCGGAGTCTCCTGGAGGCTGGAAAAAGAAGAGTTTATGCGCGACGTCGAAGCGATCGACAATCTGAAGTTGAAAGCCAGTTACGGTACGCAGGGAAATGACAATATCGGCATCGTTACCGCCTACAAAGACCTGTACCGGATCGACCGCGTAGACGGAGAACCGGCCATGACGAAAACGCTCCGTGGCAATCCCGACCTCACATGGGAAAAAGGTGAAGATTTTAACGTTGGAGTGGAGCTCCGGGCGTGGGATCTGTTGAGTTTTAATGCCGACTATTTCATCCGCAAAAAGGACGATCTGCTATACGCCAGCCCCCTGCCGCCATCCGAAGGAAACCCTTCTTCCATCTGGAGAAACGAAATGGGAATGAAAAATACCGGCATTGAATTTGACGTTGCGGTAGACATTATCAACACCAACGACATTAAATGGACCGTCGCTCTGAACGCGATGCACTATAAAAACGAACTGACGAAACTGCCCGAAAGCAAACCGGCGTCAGAATTCCCCGACGGCTATCAAGCCGGCAGTTACTGGCGCAAGTTAGGCGGCACGCTCTACGACTTTTATACCTACGAATATGCCGGCGTCGACAGCGAGACAGGACTTCCCCTGTATAACAAATACAACGACGAGGGAGAATTTGAGAAACATGTAAACATAACGTCGGAAGCCACCCTTCGCGAGACCGGCAAGTCGGCTTTTCCGGATTGGACCGGCGGCATTTCCACCACGCTGGACGCTTACGGATTCGACCTCTCCATACAGACTTCCTACCAGGTCGGCGGATACCTCTGGGATTCGTTTTACCAGGAGTTAATGACGGGTGGCGAAAACGGCCTGAATTTCCACAAAGACATGTTCAATCGCTGGACGCCGACCAACCGCAACAGCGATATTCCTGCCCTGCTCTTCGATAATCAGGAGGTAAATGCTTCCAGCGACCGCTGGCTGACCGACGCTTCCTGTTTCAACCTGAGGAACCTGACCGCAGGCTATTCGCTGCCCTCTTCGCTCCTCCGGAAAATAAACGTTGAAAGATTCCGCATTTATCTTGTCGGCGACAATCTCGTGCTCTTTACAAAAAGAAAAGGTCTCGATCCCCGCCAAAGTTTCTCCGGTGCAACCGGCTACATGTATTCTCCGATAAGCACTTATTCTTTCGGTGTCAATCTTACTTTCTAATTATTTAACTCCAAAACGATAACGATTATGAAACTATATAAATTTATAATTTCCACTTTAACCGGCCTGCTCCTTCTCTCCGCCTGTTCGGAGGACTATCTGGAAGCCGATAACACAGGCGTCCTGGATTCCGAAAAGGCGTCGGAACTGGCGGCGCAGGATCCCGAATCGCTGAACTCCTACCTGCGCGGCGTATGGGCATTTATGGTTGCTTATAATATAAGCGGCAATGATACGCATGACGATTTCTCCTACATGTCGGTTCTCCATTCCAAGGACATGATGTGTGAGGACATTGTCATGATGGACATACACTGGTTTAATGGTGATTACAACATAATTAACCGGATGTTCAATTACCGCCGTCCGATCATCGACTGGCGCGTTTTTTATACTATGGTCGCAAAAGCCAACGAAATCATCGGATTCTTCCCCGAAGAACCGGCTTCCGCTTCCAGTAAAGGCTTACTGGGACAGGGGTATGCGATACGCGGCATGGCATATTACTACCTGATCCAGATCTTTCAGAACCCCACCGGCGCAGATGGGCTGCCCAATCTTTCGGCGCCGGGAGTGCCGATGCTGTACTGTGCCGTCGATAATCTGAGCGAAGAAGAACAGACCCGACGGAAAGGACGCAATACGGTGAAGGAGGTATACGACCAGATAGAAAGCGATCTGACGAATGCCGTCAAATATCTGGAAGCAGGATACGCACGCGTCGATAATAAAATATTTATCGAAGAAAGCGTAGCGAATGGCTTGCTGGCGCGGTATTACCTGTTGAGTCAGCAATGGGAAAAAGCGGCGGCGGCGGCAAAAAAAGCGCACAGCAGCTACGCTATTATGGGAGAAAGCGACCTGCATGACGGGTTTATGGACATAACCAACGGGGAGTGGATGTGGGGATTTGACCACAGCACAGAGACGCAGACGGCCTACGCCTCTTTCTTCTCGCACATCTCCAATATTGCTCCGGGTTATGCCGGAATCGGATATTCCACTCGTGGTATTGATGCGCGCCTGTATAGCCTGATTTCACCCAGCGATTACCGAAAAGCGCTGTTCAGCGGTCCGGACGGAAATTCTTCAGCGCCGACTTCTGCGGCAAGAAGATCTTACGCCTCTCTGAAATTCGGCGATCTCGGCGACTGGACGATGGATTACGTCTATATGCGCGCCGCAGAAATGGTGCTTATCGAAGCGGAAGCCTATGCTCATCTCGGTCGCGGAGCGGAAGCGGCTACGACTTTGAAGAAACTGATGGCGAAACGCGATCCTCAATGGAACGAAACGAGCGTGACGGTCGACGACGTCTATCTGCAACGCCGCATTGAACTGTGGGGAGAAGGATTCAGCTATTTCGATCTGAAACGGTTGAACCGGGGGATTGACAGGAATTACGCAGGAAGCAATCATACGACCGGATACAAACACGTCATTCCGGCGCAGGATGTAGCATGGACGTACCAGATTCCGAACGCTGAAATGCAGGAGAATAAACAAATCTCCAATAACGAACAAAATCCTTAATCATAAAAATTTATACTTATGAAAACAAACAGATTCAACATAAAATTCACATGCATCGCTGTGATGGCGGCCTTATTGTCTGCTTGCGGCAGCGAAGACTTAGTGAAAGACGATATCGACGCCGCAAACGCCGGCGACCCGTCCAGATTACCTGCCGTCACCATTGCTGCGCCGGCCGATATCACGTACGAAAGCGCTTATGTATCGGCGGCGTGGAGCGGCGGCGATGAAATCATCGAAGCGGGATTCATTTATTCTTTAAACGAATCGTTCCTGCCCATCCATAATGTCGCCACAGCGGACGACATTTCCGTGTCAAACATAGAGGCGACGATGACGAATCTTGATCCCGAGACGACCTATTATGTCAAAGCGTATGCACAAACCAGAGATAACGGCATTGCATACAGTAACGCCATAAGTCTGACGACGCTTGTCGCCCCGTCATTTGAAGATATGTACCTTTTGGGAAAATACGACGCAGTGGATATCGATATTACGACCGGAGAACCCGAAGGCGGCACTTATGAAATCACCATTTCACAAAAAGGAACTGCCTTCAACCGAATTAATATCTCCAATGTATGGGGTGGAAAAAAGACGATTGAAGGAATTGTCGATTTTGAAAAAAAGACCATCTCTATCGCCCGGACGGAAGTCATTTATGTCGATGCCAGCCATGGAGATACGTATATGTGGGGACTTATCATCGAGGACGGCGCAATCAAGGCTTATGCACAGACGGAGATCGCCACTTACGACGACAAAGGCAATATCTCCTTCGGGCCGTGGGCGGCTCACGTCAGCGCCGGGGATTTCGGATATTATATCACCAATCTGGAGAAAAAATAAATTAGACTCTATCACAAAACCGGAGAGTAGATATCTTTTTAATGCAAAGGTTGGTATCATCATTGCGAGAAAGAACGACGAGGCAATCCGTGCCGGCACCTGTGTCGCCGGATTGCTTCGTTCCTCGCTCCGGGACGACGGAAGGAGACCGACTTTTGAGACGCTTCTTTTTTATCACAAATAGAGTATGAATAGTAATTATAAATTGTAAAACATGAAACCGATAAAACTAATCATTACATTAATATTATTTGCCATCGCCGAACATTGTTTGGGAGAAGGACTGAAATCCTTTTCGCTCAGAAACGGCATGAAAGTATACGTATGGGAAGACGAAAGTCAGTCCGATGTATTTGGTGCGGTCTGTGTTCGTACAGGTTCGGTTAATGATCCCGCCGAATACACCGGTCTGGCTCATTATTTGGAACATGTATTATTCAAAGGTACCGACAAAATAGGTTCGCTGGACTGGAACGCCGAAGAACCGATATACAAAGAAATCATCGCCAAATACGACGAAATGGCCGAAGAAACCGATGCGGTAAAAAAAGCGGCAATCGGAAAAGATATCAACGAACTGACCGTTCGGCAATCGCAGATCAGCCTGTCTACCGAATACTCCAACCTGCTCGAAGCGATCGGCGCAAAAGGGTCGAATGCCGGAACGAGCTTCGATCAGACATTCTATTACAACTCTTTCCCGGCCTATCAGATAAACAGATGGCTGGAGGTCTCTTCGCAACGTTTTATCAATCCGGTCTTCCGTACCTTCCAGTCGGAACTGGAGACCGTCTACGAAGAATATAACCGCTCGAAAGACAATACGTCCAACGCCGAGTCGGAATTTATCCTCTCAAAAGCATTTGAAGGCCATCCCTATTCCCGTTCCGTCATCGGACTGGGAGAACATCTGAAGAACCCGCGTTTAAGCAAACTCATCCAATTCTACGAAGACTGGTATGTGCCTGAAAATATGGCCCTCGTTCTGGTAGGAAACATCAAAGTGGAGGAAATATCGGGACGGATCAATTCCACCTTCGGACGGCTGCAGGCGAAAGAAACGCCGGAAAGAAAAACTTATACCGACCTCGAAATCAACGGAAGAAAACAATACACGAAGAAAATAGGTAACTACCCTTCCGTCAACCTGATATATAAAAGCGTACCCGTCGGACATCCCGACGAAATTGCACTGGAAATAGCGCTGTCGCTGATTTCAAACAGTAATTCGACCGGCATCCTCGACAAAATCAAGGTCGAAGGCGATCTTCTGGAAGCCGGCGCCGGACTGCTTACTCTCCGCGAACAGGGCAGAAGCCTTATCTCGGCCGTCCCGTCGTTCGATGCCAACCAGCGTCGGTTTGAATCCGGCAAGTCGGCGGAAACGAAAATCCTGAACGCCGTAGAAAAAGTAGCAAAGGGCGACATCGAAGACTGGTTGATAGAATCCGTCAAACGAAATATGTGCCGCGACATGGATCTTTCGATGGAATCGAACTCCGGCAAAGCGAACGCCATCATAAACGCCTTCATCGCCGACATGGACATGAAT
>JAITBC010000206.1 GCA_031283785.1 Tannerella sp.
CAGGAATACGTTTTGACGGCAACTGGTCAACCTATCGTTATAGCGGTCTGGCCGACGGTATTACCGATAATGACACAGGCAACTCGGGGGGAGGCGACATGCAATATGCTATCTCCGGAATTCTCCCCTACGATCCCGTAACCGGGAAATTCGGAGGCGCCATGGCTTATGGCGAAGATATTCAGGCGTATAACCCGTATTCAAGATTTTTTGAAGGACAGGGGCCGAAACAGCAACGCCAGCAACTTAACGGCCAGATGTATCTGGAATGGAATATTTTCACAGGGTTCACGGCACATATTGATTATTCGTTAAGGTATACGGATTATTTTTCAAAGTCGGCAAATATTCCTACGGGATGGGCATATAACTTCCAGACGGGCCAGGATATCGGCCGCGCATATGTAGGCAGCAATGCAGGCGTAAGCGACAGCCAGACGACAATGTACAAAACACAGTTGAACGGTCGATTAAATTACAATGCCAAAATTGCAGGCGTTCACGATATAAGCGCCATGTTCCTGTACAGTGAAGAATACTGGAATTCGCGTTCTCTCGGCGCTTCGCGCAACGACCGCCTGCATCCGAGCATAACGGACATCAACGGCGCATTGATAAATGTGCAAAGCAACAGCGGAAGCGGCTATACCGAAGGGCTGTTATCGTATGTAGGCCGTGTCAACTATACGGGATACAATAAATATTTGTTTGAATTTAATTTCCGTGTGGACGGTTCTTCCCGCTTCTACAAGAGACATCAATACGGATTTTTCCCATCTGTGGCATTAGGCTGGAGGTTTACCGAAGAATCGTTTATCAAACCTTTTACCGATTCGTGGCTCAGCTATGGTAAATTACGCGCCTCATGGGGGCAAACGGGTTTTAACAGTGGCGTCGGACGTACGGAACAACAGGAACTGCTGTCAACCAAAAACTATTATACAACAGAGGTTGTGAAAGGATTTGTGAATGAAAAAATGATAAATGAACAACTGTCATGGGAAACTTCGGAAGTGCTTAATATCGGTCTTGACCTGAAATTTTTACGGAACAGACTGGAAGTCGAACTGGAATATTACGACCGCTTTACAAAAGATATGATTCGTCCGTCCGAAATTTCTTCCTTATTGGCGGAAGCGGTAACCGCTCCCAGAATAAACATTGGGAACATGCGTAACAAGGGTGTAGAAGTGACGCTTACATGGAGAGACCGTATTAATGATTTTGATTACAGTATCAATTTAAACGGCGCATATAACAAAAACAAGCTGGAACAGTGGAATCAGTTACTTACCAGAGGATGGGTCTATCTTGACATGCCGTATCATTTCCTCCTTACGTACGAAAATGCAGGCATTGCCCAGACATGGGAAGATGTGTATAACGGCACGCCGCAGAGTATATCTCCGGGCGACGTCATCCGGAAAGACCTTAATGGCGATGGTCGTATCGACGGCACCGACATGAGAGCATATCCCGAATATCAACGCGACGACCCTACGGTGACATACGGCTTTACCTTGACGGCCGGTTTCAAAGGATTCGACCTCGTAGCGCTGTTCAACGGTGCTGCCGGACGTTACGATTACTGGTACACGGACTTTAACAAGACGAATGTAAGCGATGCCCGTTTTGCATGGACATGGTATCAGTATGAAAAACCCTGGTCGCTCGAGAACAGGGATACAAACGTACCCCGACTTTCAACAAGTTCAACTACCGGCGACAACTCTTTCTGGCTCTATGATATGTCTTATCTGCGGCTTAAAAATCTGCAGATAGGATATAACGTACCGAAAACCCTTCTGACTAAAGCTTATATCTCGAATTTACGGGTATTCCTGTCATCCGAGAACCTGTTTACATTGACTGAATATCCTGGCCTAGATCCTGAAAAAACCAACAGCGCGAGAGATTTATATCCGATAAACAGATCTTATTCGGCAGGAGTTAAAGTCGGTTTTTAAAAAATATAAATAATGTATCGTATGAAAAATAAATATATATTCAACAAAGGATTTATCGTTGCGATTGCAGGCATGATTCTCGTTTCTTCCTGCCATGACGACTTATTGACGCAACTTTCGACCACCGAACTGGCGTCCGACCTCTTCTGGAAAACGGAAGACGACGCCACGTACGCCTTGAACGGCGCTTATGCCGAGGCACGAGGCTTGTTCGACCGCGACTATATGTTCGACGGACAGGGAGAATACGTCCGCTGGAGATCCGGCGCCGCCGACAACCAGACAACGACGCCAAGAGCTTACGCTTACAAGAACGGAACATACAATAATCCTTCATCGACTACCGGCAGCAGCTACGGAAATTATTTCACCTATTCGTATGCGGGTATTAACCGGGCTAACTATGTAATACAAAACGTAGAGAAGATGATTGACAACGCGACCGGCGAAACAACAAGGAAAAGTTTGGAAGCCATTGTCGGTGAAGCGCGAATGATGCGGGGGATGATTTATTTCCGTCTGATTACGATGTGGGGCGATGTGCCGTACTTCGACAAAATAATCACCAGTAACGACGAAGTACAATTCTTGCCCCGCACTGCGATAACAGAGATAAAAGATAAAATACTCGAAGATTTCACTTACGCTTATGAACACTGCACAGACAAACCTGTAGCGCTCGGCCGCTTCACCAAATGGGGCGCACTTGCTTTTCGCGGAAAATTCAATTTGTACTGGGCATGCTGGAACCGTACCAACTGGCCGTGGGGTAAAACGGTAGCGCCGAACGGAGGATGGCCCGAACTGGAAACTTTTACCGCTAATCAGTCCGAATCGGATCAGTACTATAAAGATGCGGCTGCCGATTTACGCACGGTTATAGAACAGTCGGGGCTGAAACTCTACATGAACGGCGAACCGGGAGACTGGGGGAGTCTGGGAGACTGCGAAACGCTTCCAAACTACTATCATCTGTTTACTCCGAAAGCCAATTCCGACGGGGAGTTAATGGTCGTTTTCAATCATGGAGGCACAGGCACCGGCCAGGGCGAAGAACTGATGCGCGACTGGGGAAGCCGCGCTACCGAAGGCTCGCAGGGATGGGGGCAACCGCGCTTCGCAATAGTAGACCGCTATCAGTCAACCGTCACGGGAGATTTCGTAGAACCGCTTATACGTCTTAATCCGGGCACGGATCGTGACGCCTACACAAGGGAACATTCCGCGCTCAATCCCCAGTCGTACCTCGACCGCGACTACCGGATGAAAGGCACTTTATTGTGGGAAGGAGAGACGATGGCTACCATGTTGAACCTGTCGTTCGACCGATATCGCCGTTATCGCTACAAAACGCTCACCGGCACAGTCGCCGATTATCCGGCGCCTAACGACGCGATAAATGCGGATGCGGACGGCGAAGGTGTCATCTCAAGGAAATTCTTGCGTAACTATGCCGGACAGGGTCGTTCCGACGGCGATTACAGCTATCCCGTCATGCGCCTTGCCGACGTCTATCTGCTATATGCCGAAGCAGCTAATGAAGCTTACGGGCCGACAGGCGACGGAGGATTGGCCATAGAATCAGTCAACAAAGTGCGCCGGCGCGGCAATCTTCCTCCTCTCAAACAGGAGAAATATGCCGATAAACAGACCTTTTTCTACGCAATAGAACAGGAACGCGTCATCGAACTGTTTGCCGAAGGACACCGCTTCTGGGATTTGCGTCGCTGGCGTTCTATCGAGAGAGTGTGGGTTGAACCGCAGACTTCGGGCGGCATACGTCTTTACGATTCGTGGGGTGCGTTGAAAAATACGTATTTCAACAATACTTCATTCCTGAGCTATCAGCGCATGTATATCTTTCAGATTCCTAATGGAGAACGTAACAGGAACCCGAATCTCACTCAGAATAAACCCTGGCTGTAAGGAGCTATGAATTATAAATTTATGAGTTAAATACAACTATGATCATGAAGAAAAATATATTTAAAATAATACTGTTAATTGCAGGTGTGACGTTTTGGAACGGATGCAACAATTATCCCATTGATGAAGACGGTTTACTCATCTCCGAAAGAACGGACTGCTATGTCGGCAGTTTCACGTTGCTTGATACCGATTTGCAAACAATCATCGTCGGAAATGCATACGTCGATACACTCGAACAGGTCATCATCGCTTACGTTCGCTTCGGAGCGCCGATTGACAACCTGTGGCCGCAATTCTCGCTGGGGACGGATATGAAGTTAAGCCCTAAGATAACTTCACGCATAGACTTCACTCTTTCTAAAATGAATATTGAATTTACTGCATCCGAATTCGGATCTGATGATTTGAGTAAAAAAATCATTGCCGACAGAGCAAAATTTCCTTCCGATGCCCTGAAGTATACCGTTATTTCGGGTAACAGGAAGATACGAAAAGAATATACAATCCTGATTGTAGAACGAAAATTGCAGTAGATGACTAAAAAGATCAATAACTTAAAAAGATGAATATCATGAACAGGAGAAGATATAATATTCCGCTGTTACTATTTGCTTTT
>JAITBC010000229.1 GCA_031283785.1 Tannerella sp.
AAATATTCCGGTGACCGTTTACCGGATAAAAGAAAATGTATATATTAACGCACGCAAGAAAAGAAGAAGCGCCTAAGCGCGTACGTACATTATATAATAGGAGTATGAGAGAGAGAGAGAGAGAGAGAGAGAGAGAGAGAGAGTAATAAAATATTAAAAACAAACAACCCGAAAGGACATAAAAATGCTTAAAAATATAAAGATTCCCATTTTCTTTATATAATTGTCTTTGTGTTTCATAAATACAGCTTTTTCTTGTTCGTTTTTTATATCCATCCGGTATTAAATAACGTGACAAAGATAAATATTTCATTCCCCATATCCAAACAAAAAAAACAAAAAATATAACTACTAAGGTTGCAAAAAAAATGAGTATCTCCAGCACAGTGATAACCTGAGTTTTGGATAAGAAAAAAGGTTGTAAGTATCTCATATTTTTCGTATATTTGTAATTGAAAATCAACAAATTATATTGATATTATGAGTATACTTACAACAGACAAAATTACCGAAGTTTTCTGTATTACAGACGATTTTTGCAAAGAATTTTCCAAAAAGACGGAAAGTTGCTCCCTTCCGGAGAAACAACTCAGGGCCTCTGCACGGCGCCGGGAATCGAAGGCATACCGGTAAGTTCCTGCGTGTTCATCGGGCCGACATACTGATGCGAGGGCGTAAGCGACAGGGATTTCGCCTTTAAATCCTGCGGCAGGTAACCGTCGATGTTCTTTTCGAGCCGGCTTTTCCAGTTTTCCAGAACCGTTGCGGCAGGATAATAATCGGCGGTCAGTTCGCCGGGTTTATAAAATATATTCCCCTTTTCTACCGTCACAGGCATGTAAGGGTCGAACTTCGTATTCTCCTGTATGGCGTTGTTGAGGATGTATATTTCGACGCCCGACTGCGGTGCGCCCAACAGACGATCGTCGCTGCCGTTATGGCTGTTAATGATCGTATTGTGCGCTATGAATATCCGGTTGACGGGATAATAAGTATTCGATTCCCTCGCAAAATTGATTACATGGGGATTTTCCGGAGTTGGGGATTTTTGAATGATATTGCCCACAATGACGGCCTGTCCGCCTGAGGGAATGTCTATCTCGTAACTTGCGCGTGCGTCGGCGTCGTTACCGTCGGCAATCAGGTTGCAGTAGATATGACTTAGGGCTGCCCTGCTTTTGATAAGATGCCCGTTGGCGGCATGATGAAACCGGCAGCCTGAAATATCCGCACTGCCGATATGTCCGACATAAATATTGTGCGAATAGCCGTCGCCGTAGCCTCCATACCCGAACTCCGAATTTCGTACCGTCAGGCTGATTGACTGCTCGTTGTTGGTGAGGATTCCCATTTCATTGTGCAGGAACCGGCAGCCTGTCACCGTCAGTTGCCCGCTTGCCAAGCGGATTCCGGCGCCGTTCTGGTCAGGCACTTTGGCGTTGATAAAGGTAATGCCTTCCACGCAAACCTTTCCGCCTTTTATTTCCCAGATTCCTTTCCCGTCGACATATTTCCCGTCGGCATCGAGGGTCACTTCGCCGCCCACGGCACGTATCACGAGACTGTCCTGCGTCCACAAAGCCACGTCGCCCTTATACGTACCGGCGTCAATCTCGACGACCGTATTATTGCCGGCAGCCTCGGCCGCCGCCTTTATTGTCTTGAAAGGCTTGTCGACTCCCACCTTCAGAACGGTGGCATCGTCGCTCGCCGCACACCGGCAGTCTGCGTCGTTAGCGGCCTGCTCCGGTCCAACTGTTTCATTATTACACGACCCTGTGGAGAGCAACAAAACGAATGTTGCCAGAGTTCCCGCAAATACTTTTATTTTCCTTCTCATAAATGATCAACAATTTATTCTTACAAAATCACATAAAAACCACCGACATTCAAAACGCGGGGAAATAAATACGCTTTTTCCGTTTCCGGTAACAGGTGTCTGTTTTTTTCGGCAACAGTCCGTACATCAAAAGCTATAATTATTGCGTTAAGGCTTGCGTTTCAATCAGAATTTAATGGAGATGCCCCCGCTGAAATTGTTATATCCGGTACTCACCTCCGCAAAGACACCGAGCCAGTTTGTCAGGTAATATCGTCCTCCTGCGTGAAAATAACAGGCAAAACCGGCTTCGTCTTTCTGAAGTTTATATGTTTTTATGTTGAAATTAGGATCAATACCGGCATACGTGTCAAGTCTGTCAACGAATTGATAATGAACGTTTACCCTTACGCCGGCGATATAGATTTTTTCAATTTCGCCCTTTAGTTTGTCTCTGTAATAACCGCCAAAGAAACCGGCTCCAAGCGTACATTCATCGACGAATAAACGAGACAGTCCGTATTCGTATGAAGCCGACACTGCCGTTTTGCTGTAATTACCTAATTTCACGCCGACATTCACGCCGACGAGGCTTTCCCCTTTTTCAAAGGTATATAAATCATCATACTGCGCATTTGCCGTAAAAACGGTGAATACCATAAATATAAAAGTGAATGTTAAATTTTTCATAATCATGCTGTTAATATAATTAGTGACTAATTGATAAATATTTTATGTCGTATTAAAACGTACATGTAAAACTACAATTTCGGAATGAGTGCCGATCCGGTAAGGAGGTCCTGCAATCCCGACACCCGACGAGATAAAAAACTGTGTATTCCCTTTGCGATAATATCCGTAAGGACACTCATAAATAAGGTGCAGAAAAAGTGAATACGGCCATACCTGGCCATTATGCGTATGTCCGTGCAATCCCAGATCGGCCCGGTTCATTGCTATTTCATTCAGTCGATTCGGCTGATGGTCTAACACGATAACAGGTTTCAACGTATCCACCTGCTGCATCAATGTATTTAGCGACACACGGTTTCTGTGATTTATATAATCATCGCGTCCGACAAGATAAAAAGATGAATCCGCAGGGGCTACCACAGAGTCGACAAGTAGCGTAATCCCTGTTTTTTCTATCCATCGCAGTTTTGCAAACCGGTTTGCCCTGTATTCATGGTTACCCAATGTCATATATACGCCAAGCGGCGCTTTCAGTTGTCGCAGATCGTCTTCAATATGTTCCTTCTCTGCTAAACGCGTTTCATAATCTAATATATCGCCGACAATGAGTATGATATCCGGATCTTGCTCGTTGCAAAGCTGTACGATATGCTGCACTTGTTTCTTCCGTATCATCTCCCCGATATGCCAGTCGCTCGTCATGACGATATCAAGACTGTCGCGTCCATCCACTGTTTTGGGGATTGTAATATAAACATGCTGGATGGCAGGATAGCGTACATTGCGGTATCCGAATATCATCAGGCAGGTAATACCTGCTGCTACGACAAAAAATAATATGATTTTGGTTTTGTCCCAATACAGATTAATAAACACAGGATACCATGCCCATCGTTTGTTTATGAGACGGAACAGCTCCAATGCCAGCAACGCAATTGTTATATACAGCGACGCTATATACCATGTATTACAGACAAGCATTAAAGGTATAAAAATGCTGTCGGGCAGGTAGTCATGAAACAAGTAGCCGGTGAAAAATAAAAGTATCTCAAGTATAAGAGCAACAACGAACGGGATCTGACAGCTGTTTTTTTTCGGAAGCGCCTGACGCCCCCGCCAAAGAATATATGAACTGAATAATATCTGTCCGAATATAGATTGCAAAAATACTTTCATGTTCTTTTAAGTTTGGCTGCAAACATACATGAAAAATTCCGGTTTTACAAATGCCGTAAAATAAAAATATATCCGTCATTCGGAAAATGAACATTCGAAAACTACCATCTCACTGCATGTGCCTATCCGGAGGGGCGGACCCCAAAGAGCGAAACCGGATGATACATAAAAGTTTGTATTACCGCGTTTTTCATAACCGTAACTTATGTCGAATAAATAATCGGTCAACAGCGATAACGGAAAGACCTGTCCGTGATGTGTATGGCCGCTAAACTGAATATCTACAGCTTCGGCAGCTTCAACTTCATTCAGCCCATAGGGTTGATGATCTATTAAAACAACGGGCTGTGATTTATCGATCAATTTGGCTATTTCGTTTATTGTCAGCCTGTTTCTGTTACTCCTGTCGTCGCGGCCGATTATCTGAAGCCCGCAAGTAAGCGTTACAATAGAATCCCTCAATAATTTTATCTGCGTTTTATTTATAAATCCGGTACATTCTTCAATTCCACTTATATATTCGTGGTTACCCGGCGCCATGTATATACCCATGTCGGCATGCAGGCGATTCAGTTCCCTGTCCATTCCCCGGCCGACGACGGGAGTGATACTGTTGTCAATCAGGTCGCCTCCGATGATGATAACATCCGGTTTTTCGGCATTGATGAGGTCAACATCCCTTTTCAGCCGCTTCATATCGGTTCCTAATCCGAGATGCCAGTCACTGATTGCTATAATTCTGATTTTCTCTTTGTTTATCAGCGGTTTGTTGATATGTATGTTGAAAACTTGTTTGTCGAGATGTTGATAACGAATATATCCGTAAATCAATAGACTTAAAGTCAGCAATAAAGATGTCAAAAACCCATATCGGAACGAACTGTTGAATACTTTTATCAAGTCTGTTCCGGCAAGAAAGATTACCATGTAAAGAGTAAAAACAAGCCAGCCGGAGCCTGTATAAAACAACACCTGTCCAAGCGAAAAAGTAATGTGACGGGAATTGCGCAAAGCAAATACGGCAAAAAGCATTAATGCGCCTGCCCAATAAGATATGCCGTATATCCATTTAAAAGTAAGAGATATTTGTCCGAGGAACTGCATTCCCCGGACAAATATATAGATATTACCGAGCAGGTAACTCCCAAATAACAAAAAAAACACTATCGGCATTTTTCAGTGATTTATTTCGGGGGATATCCTACCGGATTATTCAACGTCAACAGTTGTGTATCGGATAATTTAAGTACATTTTTAAGCTCATTTTTATCCATTGTTGCGCGAGGTACGGTCGACAGGCCTGTTGCCGCACAGAAGATATTTATATTCTGGCATACTATACCCGCATCCATCGCCGCTATCAGGCGTGTATTTTCTTCCGATGCCTTGCCGAGTTTTTCGAGGTTGGCGACAAGAACGATACTCACAGGCGCTGACGCCGCAAAATCCTGACCACCTGCGACGGCTTTCCTGTAATCGCCTTTGGCGACCGGTTTCAGTGTGTGACTACCGGCATCATACAGGTATGCCCCATCTTTACGTATGACATACACATCAATTTCCTGCCGGTTCATTGCCGAAGGCGCAGTCCGTTTTCCGTCATTACGGTTTACGCCGTTCGCCGCCCATAATAAATCCGATATATCCTGTAAAGATATATCTTCCGTGTCAAACTCGCGGTCCGAATGTCTGTCGGACAGCGCTTTCATTACTGCCGAACCGCGGGATTTGCCGGGTTCGTTGAGTTTAATCGCCTGCAGATCCTGCGAATAAACATTCGATAGTGTCATAAGTGTTGCTGTTAATGTAAAAATAATTTTTTTCATAGTGAATCTCTAAATTTTGATAAGTTTATATTTGGGGACTAATACTTTCATTATAATCCATCCAATCAGGTAAGCGACGGCACAGATGCAAAAAATAACGAAATATCCTGCCGGTTTGCCTTCAAAGCCCATATACTGCATGGCCGGTCGAACATATTCGGCGCCCTGCAACAACAATTCTTTTGTCATTTCGACTTCGTTGCCTTCGACAATCGTTGTTCCGGAGGCATAAACGAAAAGATTTCCCGCGCTTTTTTGTAAAATCATGGAACCGACACCTCCGGCCATACCGCCAATACCCGTAACGGTTGCGATAGCGCCTTTCGGAAACATATCTCCAATCGTAGAAAACAGGTTAGCGCTCCAGGCTTGATGCGCCGCGCATCCGATAGAAATGAGCAAGACCGGAATCCATGCAGCGTTTCTACCTAATTCGGCAAATTGCATGCCCGAAGGTTGAGCCAACAACACGAAAAGCGGGAAAAAAGCAAATATCAACATGGCTTTCATGCGTGCGGCATAAGGATTTTGTCCGCTGCGGTTAATAAAAATAGTAGGCAGTTTCCCTCCGAAAATGGATAGCGCCGTTACTATGGCATAGAGGGTAAAAATGAGCGCCATTCCAAGGCCTTCGGACGTTTTTATCCCGAATTGGGAACTCAGGTAGGAAGGCGTCCAAAAGAGGAAAAACCACCACACGCCGTCGGTCATGAATTTGCCCGCTGCAAATGCCCACGTCTGCTTGTAGGCAAAACATTTAGAGAAAGGTATCTTTTTATCTTCTTCTTTGACTTGTTGCGCAGGTTCTTCGATTTGTTCGCGCTTGTCTTGCTCTATATATTCGAGTTCGGATTTACTGACGCGTTTACTTTTCGCCGGTTTGTCGTAAAGGAATACCCAGAATCCCATCCAGATGAAACCGAGCGCTCCGATGATGATAAAAGCCATTTCCCAGCCGAAATGTTTGGCCAGCGGGGGGATAGACAGAGGTGCAAAGAGAGCGCCGATGGATGCTCCGGCATTGAAGATGGAGGTTGCATAGGCGCGGTCTTTTTTGGGGAAATATTCAGCCGTCGCTTTGATTGCCGCGGGGAAGTTGCCCGCTTCGCCAAGCGCCAGCACGCATCGAGCTACAAGAAAACAATACATACTGACGGCTGCAATCACCGTTGCCGTGTCGCCGGTAGCGCGGATCAGCTCTGCCGCGCCGTGAAGCCCGACACTCATCTGGGTGATGACGCCGCAGGCCGCATGCATACATGCGCCTACGCTCCATACACCTATCGACCACAAAAATCCTTTTTTCGTACCCAACCATTCTACAAATCGACCGGCAAAAAGCATGCATATTGCATATACAATGGAGAAGACGGACGTGATGTTGCCGTAATGCTTTTCATTCCAATGAAATTCGGGTTTGATAAATTCATCCCATGTGAGCGATAATACTTGCCTGTCCAAGTAATTAATTGTCGTTGCAAAAAATAACATCGCACATATCATCCAACGATAGTTTGTCATCTTTCCCGATGACTGAAGTAAATTATTCATAATATATAATTTAAAAATTAGTATTCATTATCTTGATACGCGGCCGGAGCCGTCGCCTTTCATCAGATTCTCTACTTCGGCGACGGTCGCGAGATTGAAGTCGCCGTATATCGTATGTTTCAGGCAGGATGCAGCAACAGCGAAGTCAAGCGCCTTCTGGTCATCGCCGTGACAGGTCATAAGCCCGTAGATCAACCCGCCCATGAAGGAATCGCCTCCGCCTACACGGTCTACGATATGCGTAATATCGTAACGCACGGATTGTTTAAGCGTGCCGTCGGAATAAAGGACGCCGCCCCATGTGTTATGATTGGCATTTATGGCGCCGCGCAGTGTGACGATCATTTTCCGGCAGCGGGAGAACTTCTTCATCATTTGCGTACATACGGATTCAAATTCGGCGGCATTCACTTCGCCGCCTGTCGATGTCACATCAAATCCTTCCGGTTTAATGCCGAATACTTTTTCGCAGTCTTCTTCATTACCGAGGATGACGTCGCAACCTTCGACAAGCGCGGGCATCACTTCAGCAGCAGTTTTCCCGTATTTCCACAAGTTTTTACGGTAATTAAGGTCGCACGATACCGTTATACCCAGTTCATTTGCCACTCTTACCGCTTCGAGACACGCATCGGCAGCGCCCTGCGACAGCGCGGGCGTTATACCCGTCCAGTGGAACCATTGCGCATCGTTGAATACCCTTTTCCAGTCGATCATGCCTTTTTCAACAGTCGATATGGATGAGCCGGCACGGTCGTATATCACTTTCGATGCACGCGCCACCGCTCCCGTTTCCAGAAAATAAATACCCATACGATCTCCCCCGCGGATGATATTGTTTACGCACACACCGTGATATCTTAAATTCTTGATACAAGTTTCTGCGATGTCATTTTCGGGAAGGCGTGTCACAAAATCCGCTTTGATACCATAATTGGCAAGCGATACGGCTACGTTGGCTTCGCCGCCTCCAAACGTAGCGCCGAACTCTTTTGCCTGCGAGAATCGCAAATAACCGGGTGTTGCCAGACGCAACATAATTTCCCCGAATGTTACTACTTTTTTACTCATACTTCTGTTTGTTGTCTTCTGTTATCGTTTATGTCTGTTTAAAATCCGAAAAAATCACGGGCATTGTAATAGCTTATATTTTCAACCATTTGTCCGATGAAATCGATTTCCGACGCCGGCAACAGTCCGTTTTCCGCGTCATTACCGAGAAGGTTACAAAGCGTGCGGCGGAAATACTCATGACGGGGATACGACAGAAAACTGCGCGAATCCGTTAACATACCGACAAAACGGCTTAAAAGTCCGAGTACCGACAGGGCATTTATTTGTTTTTCCATCCCGTCTTTCTGATCCAGAAACCACCAGCCTGAACCGAATTGCATCTTGCCGGCCGTCTTGCCGTCCTGAAAATTACCGATCATCGTAGCGATTACTTCGTTAGCGCACGGATTCAGATTATAAAGGATTGTTTTTGTCAGTTTCCCGGCGTTGTTAAGTTTATCAAAATATTTCGACATCGCTTTGGCGGTATTAAACTCGCCGATAGAATCAAAGCCGGTATCCGGACCTGTTTGCCGGAACATTTTCGTATTATTATCGCGGATAGCGCCGTAATGGAACTGTTGTGTCCAACCTGTTTCGGCATCCATTTCCCCGAAGATAGTCAGCATTGCCGATTTGTATTTCAATATTTCTTCTTTTGTGAGCGTTGCACCGCCATATACCTTATTGAATATCGTTTTTATTTCGGCATCGGTATAGTCTTCCGCATAAAATTCTTCGATGCCGTGGTCGGAGAGTTTACATCCCTGTTCTCCAAAAAATGTGTGACGTTTGCGCAATGCCTCCGTGACATCGTCGAATGAAGATATTGTAACGCCGCTTGCTTCGGAAAGCTTCTCCATATAAGCGCGGAAGTTTGCCGGCGATTCGACGGCCATTGCCTTGTCGGGTCGCCATGTAGGGAGCATTCTTATTTCAAATCTGCTTTCCCGCGTACGGATGTGGTGTTCGAGGGAGTCTGTCGGGTCGTCGGTGGTGCAGACAAGCTCTACCTTGTAGCGGCGCATCAATCCGCGTGCGGAGTACTCGGGCTGCGCTAATTTCTCATTACATTCATCATATATTTCCCTTGCCGTTTTGGGACAAAGCAGTTTTGTAATTCCGAATGCAGTTTTCAGTTCGAGGTGCGTCCAGTGATAGAGCGGATTACGCATCGTATAGGGAACCGTCTCCGCCCATTTCCCGAATTTTTCCCGGTCGGAAGTATCGCTGCCCGTACAATAGCGTTCGTCGACGCCGTTTGTTCGCATGGCACGCCATTTATAATGGTCTCCGCCGAGCCATATCTCCGTGATGGATTTGAACTTATGGTCATCTGCAACCATTTTAGGCGCTAAATGACAATGATAGTCGATAATCGGCATTTTAGCCGCGTAATTGTGATACAGTTCCTGTGCGGTTCGTGTTTCCAACAGGAAATTTTCGTCCATAAATGTTTTCATGTATGCATATATATATATTTAATTATACTAACAGTTTGTTGTCTGCCGGAAACCGGCTTGTTACATCACAGCCGGCAGCAAATGTACATAAAAGTTTTCACATATACACAGCCCCATAAAAATGTCCGGCAAAATTTACAGAAGAAACGTAACGCAGATTTATCGGAAATCGTCCAAATAAATGTCGCTGTTTTAAAATCAGAAAGGAAGCGGCTCGGCCTCAGGTTGCCTGGTAAAATTTCCGTTATTCCCGATTGCCGGCTTAAATGTCCGTGTATCTGTATTATTATCGTCCGAAACATTATTCATTCGTGATGTATATTCCCGGCTGTTGTTATTCGATTCGTTGCAGTTTTCAAATTTGACGAAGTTATGTTTGAATGCCAGCCATATATCGCCGACTGCACCATTCCGGTGTTTTGCTACAATAATTTCGGCAAGGCCTCTTAAATCCCTGCCTTCGGAATCTTCCCTGATTCCGTAATATTCGGGACGATGTATAAAACATACCATATCGGCATCCTGTTCTATGGCTCCCGATTCGCGTAAATCGGACAGCTGTGGGCGTTTACCTTCGGCTCCGGTACGGGCTTCGACGCCGCGATTCAACTGTGACAGCGCGATGATAGGGATATTCAGCTCTTTAGCAAGTCCTTTGAGTGAACGGGAAATTATACTTACTTCCTGCTCGCGACTGCCGTAGGCCATACCGCTTGCGTTCATCAACTGAAGATAGTCGATGATAATACATTTTATATCATGTTCTCTTACTAATCTCCGCGCTTTGGTTCTTAATTCAAAAACGGATAAGCTTGGGGTGTCGTCTACATAAATAGGCGCGTCGTAAAGTTCCGTCACCTTGTGGTCTAATTGCTCCCATTCATAAACTTCCAGACGTCCGCTCTTTATTTTATCGCCCGGGAGTTCGCATACATTTGTGATGAGGCGGTTTACTAATTGTACGTTACTCATCTCCAGGGAAAACAGGGCGACAGGCGTTTTAAAATTCACCGCCATATTTTTGGCCATCGACAGGACGAAAGCCGTTTTTCCCATGGCCGGCCGGGCTGCAATGATGATAAGGTCGGAATTTTGCCAGCCCGACGTAATCTTGTCCAGGTCGGCGAATCCGCTGCTTATCCCGCTCAGTCCTTCTTTCCTTTTCGCCGCCTTCTGTATATTATGGATAGCTTCGTTTATAACGGGGTTTATCTGTACGGCATCTTTTTTTATGTTACGCTGTGATATTTCGAAGAGCCGGGCTTCCGCTTCCTGCATTAAGTCTTCGATGTCAAGCGTTTCGTCAAAAGCCTGACCCTGTATTAACCCTGAAAAACGGATTAACTCGCGGGCAAGGAATTTCTGCGCGATGATCTTGGCATGATATTCAAGGTGGGCTGTGCTTGCCACATTATTTGTTAACTCGGAGATATATAACAGGTCGCCTGCCATTTTCAGGTTACTGCTCTTTTTTAACTGTTCCGTTACGGTAAGCATGTCGACCGGACGTCCGTTTAAGGCAAGATTGACTATTGCTTCGAAAATCAATTCATGCCTTTTGTCGTAAAAACACTCCGGGTGTAATATTTCGCTTATCGTAGAATACGCATCTTTTTCGAGCATTAAAGCACCCAGTACGACTTTTTCTATTTCTAATGCCTGCGGTTGTACTTTTCCTATTTCAGGAATGACGATTGTTTCGACATTTTTCTTTCTGCCTGTTCTTTTTTCTGTCATCATTAATGTATTTTTAACGGTCAAAAATACGAATATTTCCCGGAGAGTTTCACATCCATCCGGGAAAAGTTATGAAAAGGTTATTAACAACAAATGATTTTAGTCCGTACACGCTTGGAAATCCGAAATTTTTATGTAGTTTTGTTCCGTTTTTATGAGATCATTACTATGTGGATATGGTTGAAACGAACGGGATTTATACTTTTGATACCGATAGTTTTGGTGCTGTCAGCATCTGTTCTTTTATATGTTCCCCCGTTCCAAAATGCGATCGTCGGGAAAGCGGCTGAATATGCATCGAAATCTATGGGGATGAATGTCGAAGTTGAACGCGTCAGGCTTTCATTTCCTTTAAATCTTTCTCTGCATAATATGTCGGTCGTAACTTCCGGCAACGATACGCTGCTGTATCTGGGTAAACTTACGTTGCATGTACGTTTACGGCCTTTGTTGAAAGGGAATATCTCCGTTAGTGGAATACGTCTGGAAAAACTTGATTTTAATACGGGGCATTTAATAGACGGCATGGCGGTAAAAGGTTGTGCCGGCGAGGTTTATCTTAAAGCCGACTCGATTAATCCGGCGGCCGAATACGCTTTGCTTAACAGCGTGAGGCTGTCGGATGCCGATATCGAAATGTTTATGTGTGACACGACGGCTGCAGATACGTCAAAGTCCGGGATGAACTGGTATGTGGATTTGAGGAATGTGGAATTAAGGAATGTCGCATTATCGTGCCGGTTACCATGTGATTCGATATATCTCGGTTTGCAAACGGACAAGGCGATATTGTCCGGCGGTATTGCCGACTTGAAGAAAGGACGGTTCGAGGCATCGAATTTGCTGTTGAATGTGCCGGAGATATCTTACGGCACGGATCTCCGGGAGGCTGCGAGGGGGTTCGACATGTCTCATATCCGTCTTTCGGATGTTCATATGTTTTTTGATTCTTTATATTACGAATCCGGAGGGAAAATGCAGGCGCTGTTGAAGGAATGTTCCGCCGGGGAACAGTCGGGAATAACATTTCGGTCTGTGACGGGAAGTATCGTCTCCGACGACGTCCGGCTTCATGTTCCTTCATTTTTGGTGCAAACGGAATATTCAACGCTACGGATAAAGGCCGTGGTGCCCTGGTCTGCTATCGACAGCAATAACCCCCGCAGCGATGATATATCGGTTGTTATGTCAGCTTCTGTCGGCAAAGAAGATTTGATGTCTATTGCCGGCGATATGCCGGAAAATTTCCTGAAAAATTATCCCGACACTTCATTTCATATGGAACTGTCTGCCGGCGGGAACGCAGACAACCTGAACCTGCACAAACTCGACGCCTGTCTGCCCGGCGCTATGCACATGCATATGACAGGGGCGGTAAAATTCGTTGCTGACGAAAGAAACCGTACCGGAAGCATCCGCTGCAAAGCGGAAACACAGGATATGGATTTTGTTACGGGAATGTTGCCCTCGTCGCTGAAACAACATTTCCGCGTGCCGGACAGCATGAGTCTGGCCGGAGATATATCGGTTAATAAAGGATTATATAATGTATCGATGATAATCCGTGAATGTGAGGGGAGCGTGAAACTGTCGGGGAAATACGATACGTTTGGAAACAGCTATGAGGCACGCCTGAATATCGACAGTCTCGAACCCGTACATTTTATGCCCGGAGATTCCGTAATGTTGCTGAACGCTTCCGTACGCCTGAAAGGACAGGGGACGGATTTTTACCATTCGTCGACATGGGCGGATATGGAAGGGAAAATCAATGAGATATGCTATGCCGGCACATCCATATCGAAGATATCGCTGACGGGAAATCTCCGGGACAATCGTCTGCAGGCCGAAGTGAGCAGCGCTTATCCCCTGCTTGGAGGACGCATCTCTATTGACGGCGATATGAAGAAGGATCATATAAAAGGAATGTTGATTGTCGATGTCGATACGCTTGACTTCTACGGATTCGGGCTGACGGAGACGCCGTTAACTGCGTCGTTTCAGATATTTTCGGAGATAGAGTCGGATCTTAAAAAAGGACATTCGCTTGATGTCACTTTGGGAAACTGTAACTTAATAATGGATGAACAAACAATACAGCCCAAGATGTTGACGCTTGCTTTTCGTTCGAACGAAGACACTGTGAGGGCTTCGCTTCGCGCCGGAGATTTAAGCGTCATGCTTACCGGTAATACCGATTTGATGACTTTGGCGAACAAACTGGTTGATATATCGGGAGAACTGGAAGGACAACTGCGACGTGATTCGATGCTTAACTTTCAGGAACTGCGGTCGCACTTCCCTGATATGTCCGTGCGGATAAATGCCGAACGCGACAATCCGCTGCATAATTTCATGCAGGAACATGACGTGTTTTTCGAGACATTAGACCTGAATCTGGCTGTTTCGCCCGAGAAAGGCTTTCTTGTAGACGGGAAGATTTCGACGTTGATGAAAGATACGCTTAAGATAGATACGATTCGTCTTAATGTATGGCAGGATACATTAGGGTTGCAATACGTGGCCGACATATCAAAAAAACATTTTCGCAACCAGGAGGCGTTTCATGCCGACGCACACGGATATATCCGCAAGGATGACGCCGATGTGTTTGCATCGTATACCGACAGTGGCGGCGAGAAAGGGCTGCTCCTCGGAATAAACATCAAAAAAACGCCCGGAGGATTCGATTTTAATTTTTATCCTGAAAAGCCCGTCATTGCTTTTTTGCCTTTTACGGTTAATGACAACAATTATTTCCGATTCAAAAACCTGAAAGAAATGGAAGCCGATTTGCGATTTGAGGGCGACTCGCATACGTCGGTGTGGATTCATTCCGCTAAAAGCGACAATTCCGCGAACGAAATGATGGTCGAATTGAACGGGATCGACCTTGAATACATTTCCTCCAAATTTGCACGTATACCGCCGTTAAAAGGATTGTTGAACGTAGCATTGCGATATGAGCCGATGGAATCGGCTTTTATGGTGGTTGCAGATGCCGGCGTCGACAATCTTTATTATGAAAACGGATATATCGGCGAATTGTTGATGAATGTTACTTATATGCCGATAGAAAAAGGTACGCACCAGATAGATTTACACGTATTTCATGATATGTCGGAGATTTCATCGCTTTCCGTTTTGTACGAGGAAGGGAGGCATGAGAATCGTATTGACGGCGTGATATCGGTGGATGAATTGCCGATGAAGATGTTTAATGCGCTGATTCCCGGTCGGACGGTTACTGTGGACGGCGCAATGTCGGCCAACTTTGCAATTACCGGTACGGATAAAGATCCGCTGATCGACGGCGCATTACAAATAGATAAAGGCTCGGCATACGTTATTCCTTCGGCAACTGCATTATATTTTGACGATAAACGGATAAATGTGTCAAAGAATAAAATATATCTGGACAAATATAAAATCTATCCGGAGCGGGATAATCCGCTTGTGATAGACGGAATTATTGATGCGACAAACACGAGCCGTCCGAATGTGGACATTAAAATGTCGGCAACGAACATGCAGCTTGTCAATTCGAAGAAAACGCCGGAAAATCCGGTTTACGGACGGATGTTCCTGAATATAAATACGACGCTGACCGGCACGCTGCAATCGCTGCGTATGCGGGGAGATATGCATGTACTCGGCAATACGAACCTTACTTGCGTTATGCCGGAGTCTCCTTTGGAAGTCCGTGACAGATTCAATAATCTCATCACCTTCACCCGTTTTGACGATACATTACTCCGCCGTACGCGCCGCCCGTTTAATTTCGTAAGACGGGCACGCAACCTTGCAGCTATAAGCGGTACGGATGTCCTGCTGAATATTCGTATAGACCCGGTAGTGAAAATACGAATTAATGATGAAGAACAATCAAACTTTGTAGAGTTAAGAGGCGGGGGCGATTTGTCCCTACAATATTCGGCACAGGGAGATATGCGATTGAATGGACGGTATACGTTGTCGGACGGAACGATACGTTATTCTATTCCGCTTATCCCGTTAACGAATTTTTCCGTTAAGAAGGGGAGTTATGTGGACTGGAGCGGCGATCCGGAGAATCCGTACCTCAACATTACGGCATATTCTCATGCACGGTCGACGGTCGATGTCGACGGACAGAAAAAGGCGGTAGATTTTAACGCCGGCATTCAGCTGCGTAATAATCTCGGAAATGTTTCCGTTCAATTCATACTTGAAGCTCCAACAGAGGCTGTGGTGCAAAATCAGTTGACGTCCATGGGAGCGGAAGAACGCAGCAAGCAGGCGGTAAGTCTGCTGGTTACAGGCGTTTACCTCGCAAACGGAAGCGACGGCAACAGTAATCTTGATGTCGGACAGGCATTAAACAGCCTCTTACAGCGTAAAATAAAGAATGTGCTCGGCAACCTGTTAGGCGATGTGCCTTTCTCTTTTGATGTCGAGACTTATGACGGAACGCAGCAGGGGATGGGACGGCGTATCGACTATATCGGGCGTTTCTATAAAAATTTCTTTAATGAACGTTTCAATACGACCTTAGGTCTTCGTTATTCGACGAAAGATCCTGTATTCGGAAACAAATTTTTCCTCGATGATATTTCACTGGAATATTTGTTGGATGCGGATGGAGCACGCTCCGTCAAGACCTTTCGAAGTAAAGAATATGAGAACCTTTTCGAAGGTGAGATCGATAAAACAGGTATTGGCTTCTCGTTAAGCCGGAAGGTAAAATATTTCAGGGACTTATTTATTTCCGGAAAACAGGATGCAATTATTACAGAAGAGAAAGAAGAGGAGGAGGAGGAGGAATTTCCGGACGAGACCGAACTCCCGGAAAATGAAACGCCGCTTCTTCTCGACGATGATATTGTTGATTCCGGGTTCCCCGGCGGTAATGATGATCCGTAAACAGAATATGGTCGGTATGGCAGAAAGAAGAATTATGTTACCGGAAGCCGGTTTATGCCGGCAGGTTCGCGTCGTACGCGGCCGACACGTACCGTTTATATTGTGCTGTGCGTTCGTGTATATAACAGCCGTCACTTCGTGTTCGACGACCGGGAATCTTCCTTCGGGAGAGATTTTGTATACCGGTATTGCCGCAATAGATATTACGAAGAAAGACAGTGTAAAGGTTGACGACGATTTGCTTGTGAAGATCGAAAGCGCGTTTGCCTGTCCACCGAACAATGCGCTGCTCGGGAGTTCTTCGACAAGGATGCCGATACCTGTGGGACTATGGATTTATAATGCGAATGTAAACAAAAAAAGACCGTTTCGTCGCTGGATAATGAAAAGGTTTGCAGCTAAACCGGTTTTGATATCTGCGACGAAGCCGGAAACGCGCACCTTAATCGTACGGAATTTATTGCGTGACAACGGATATTTCAGAAGTATGGTCGATTATGAAATAATACCGGATAAAAAGGACTCGCTGAAGGCAAAAATACGTTATAACGTTATGTTGAATGAGCCGTATACGATAGATTCGATAGAATGGAGGCGGATGCAGCATCGCGGCGATACGCTGCTCCGGTTGAACGAGGCGGATCGTATCGTCGGTACGGGGGATTTGTTCAGTACCGATAAACTGGAGGCTGAACGGCAACGCATAGCAGCAATTATGCAAAATAACGGATATTATTATTTCCGGCCCGAATATATCGTTTATCAGGCCGACTCAACCGTGTCGCCGCATAAAATCAGTTTGCGGGCAGGCCTGAAACAGGACGTCCCGCGTGCGGTATTGCGGCCGTGGAAGATTGGGAATGTCTCTGTTCGTCTGAGAGGATATGATAATGAACCGCCGACGGACAGTGTTTATTACAAAGATCTACTGATATATTACGAACGGAAGCTGCGCGTGCGTCCGGACATTATATATAATCAACTGAAGTTCGGACAGGGAGATTTATATTCGTCGGCAAAACAGAAAGCAACTCAGACGGCTATTCATAGCCTGGACATTTTTCGTTTTACGGAGTTCGGGTATACGCCGAAAGATATGTCGCCCACGTGCGACACGATGAATGTAGAGATAAATGCTTTGTATGATTATCCGCTGAACGGCGTGTTCGAAGTCCGGACAACCTCCAGTAATAACGGTTATGTCGGACCCGAAACGTCGCTTAGCTTGACGCGCCGTAATGCATTTGGCGGCGGTGAAGTCCTTACCGCTTCCGTTTACGGGTCGTACGAGTGGAATACAGGGGCAAATAATATAAAATATACAGGAGTGATAAACAACTATGAAACAGGCGTGAAAACCGGTATCCTGTTCCCGCGCCTTTTATTGCCTCAGATAGGTAAAAGGGTTTATAATTTCTCGGCTTCAACATATCTTGACTTGGATATTAGCGTCTTAAATCGAGCTAAATACTACACGATGCTGAAATTCGGAGGAAGTCTGTCCTACGAATTTCGTCCTAATTCCATACGGCAGCATGTATTTACGCCGTTAAAGCTGGTTTTTAATAAGATTCAGGCGACCACGTTTGCTTTCGACAGCATTATAACGCATAATCCTTCGTTGTTGCAGAGCTTGCAGGATCAGTTTATACCTTCTATCGGGTATTCGTATACGCTTGACAACTCCCCCGTACGTGAGGAAAGAAGCAAGACCTGGTGGAGGTTTACCGTATCGGAAGCGGGAAACCTTATTTCGGGCGTTTCCTCATTGCTCGGAAAAAATCCGAACAAACCGGGTTCAATTTCCGATAATCCTTACGCGCAATTCCTGAAAGCGACAACAGAACTGCGTTATAACTATTATATTGACCGTAACCAGCGCCTTGCCATGCGTATTGGCGGAGGAATTATCTGCAGTTACGGCAATTCCGTGACAGCGCCTTATTTTGAGCAGTTTTATGTCGGCGGAGCAAACAGTATCCGCGCTTTTACCATACGGGGAATAGGGCCGGGACGTTTTCGGTCAAATCCGGATAACCCGTATGCTTATCTTGACCAGAACGGGGACTGGAAGCTGGAAGGAAATGTCGAATACCGGGGGCGTCTCGTCGGGGACCTGGATATTGCCGTTTTTATCGATGCCGGAAATGTATGGCTACTACGCAAAGACGAAACACGCCCGGGGGGAACGTTTCAATGGAAGTATCTGTTAAACGACATTGCGCTCGGAACAGGCATAGGCTTCCGTTACGACATGGATATGCTTGTTTTTCGTCTTGATATCGGTTATGCATTACATTTCCCGTATGATACCCGGAAGTGGGGCGAGCCTGACGAACAGGCTGTCGCCCAAGAGGCTTATCATACGGGAAAGAAAAGATATTTCAACTCCCCGTCTTTTCGGGATGGCATCGGTTTTCATATAGCCTTGGGATATCCGTTTTGAGTTTTTTGAAAAATCAGGTTTTACGTTTATCGATAAAATTATTATATTTGTCGGATTTTTTATTTTAATAAATCAATGTTGAAGTTTGGATTATGTCGGACAGTAAAGATAAAAATTCTGAGAGAACAGGGAATGAGCCGGATATTGACGATATGTCGGGAATAAGAGATATCGAATCGGGCGACGACGCCGACGCGAGGGGCGACGACGCCGACGCGAGGGGTGACGACGCCGACGCGAGGGGTGACGACGCCGTTATGCCGGAGGATGACTATCTTCCGGAAGACGAATATGCGGCGAAGGACGATGTCGTGGCCGACGATATTCCCGACGAACCGGGTCATACAGGATATAAAGTGCCGGGAATGGGGGACGGCGTACATCAGCTTTCGGGAATGTACCAAAGCTGGTTTATGGATTATGCCTCGTATGTTATTCTCGAACGCGCCGTCCCGCATATTAACGACGGTTTCAAACCGGTACAGCGCCGCATCCTTCATTCAATGAAGATTCTTGACGACGGCCGATATAATAAAGTTGCCGGTATCGTGGGACACACGATGCAGTTCCATCCTCATGGCGACGCTTCCATCGGCGAGGCGCTGGTACAGCTGGGGCAAAAAGACCTGCTTATCGACTGTCAGGGAAATTGGGGTAATATCCTGACGGGCGACGGAGCCGCCGCACCCCGTTATATCGAAGCGCGCCTGTCCAAATTTGCATTGGAGGTAGCGTTTAACCCAAAGACAACCACATGGAAACTTTCGTACGACGGTCGTAACAGGGAACCTGTATCCTTGCCGGTGAAATTCCCATTGCTGCTTGCACAGGGGGCAGAAGGTATTGCCGTAGGACTTTCGTCAAAAATACTGCCTCATAATTTCAATGAACTTCTGGATGCGGCGATTGCATATCTTCGCGGCGAATCGTTCGCCTTATATCCCAATTTCCAGACAGGCGGTTCTATCGACGTATCCAAGTATAATGACGGAGAACGGGGCGGCGCCGTCCGTGTTCGCGCCAGAATCAGCAAACTTGACAATAAGACCCTTGTAATAACGGAAATACCTTTCGGACGCAATACGTCATCGCTTATTGATTCTATCCTCAAGGCGAATGATAAAGGCAAAATAAAGATTAAAAAGATAGATGATAACACGGCGCGTGAAGTGGAAATACTTGTTCACCTGGCTTCGGGCGTGTCGTCCGATAAGACGATCGACGCACTTTATGCATTCACGGATTGCGAGATAAGCATATCCCCGAACTGTTGTGTGATAGCGGATAATAAACCGCAATTCCTTGCCGTCGGCGATGTGTTGCGTCACTCGGTAGATCAGACATTGGATTTATTACGCCGGGAATTGGAGATACATAAGTTCGAGCAGGAAGAACAACTGTTTTTTGCCTCACTGGAGCGAATATTTATCGTCGAACGCATTTATAAAGACAGTGAATTTGAAAATGCGAAGTCGATAGATGTCGCAACAGAACATATTGACGGACGACTGGAGCCGTTCAAACCGGGATTCATCCGCGAAGTTACACGTGATGATATCCTGCGCCTGATGGAGATAAAAATGGGGCGGATTCTGAAATTCAATATCGACAGTAACGACGAACTTATTGTAAGGATAAAAGCCGAGATTGAAAGAGCGAATATGCATCTTGCCAATATCGGCGACTATACAATAGATTGGTTCTCAATGTTGAAAGAAAAATATGGAGCGGCATATCCGCGACGCACCGAACTTCGCAGTTTCGATACGATTGTTGCAACCAAAGTGATTGAAGCAAACGAAAAGTTGTATGTCAATCGTGAAGAGGGCTTTATCGGAACAGCTTTGAAACATGACGAATATGTCTGCAACTGTTCCGAAATTGACGATGTAATAATCTTTTATAAAAACGGAACATATAAGATCATTAAGGTCAGCGAAAAAATATTTGTCGGTAAGGACGTCCTTTATCTTAATATCTTTAAACGAAACGACAACCGGACTGTTTATAACGTGATATACCGCGACGGCGCTACCGGGTCCAATTATATAAAACGGTTTGCCGTGACAGGTATTACCCGCGACAGGGAATATGATGTTACGCAAGGCACTCCGGCATCAACAGTACTGTATTTCAGCGTTAACCCTAACGGTGAAGCCGAAACCGTAAAAGTCGTACTTAAACCCAAACTCCGCCGGAAGATAACGACTTTCGAGAAAGATTTCAGCGAAATAATGATAAAAGGCCGTAATTCGCTGGGTAACATCCTGACAAAAGCGGATATATATAAGATAAGTCTCAAGCAAAAAGGGTCGTCAACACTGGGCGGTCGTCAAGTGTGGTTCGATCGTGACGTACTGCGCCTGAATTATGACGGCAGGGGCGATCTGCTGGGAGAGTTTCATAGCGACAGTCAGATATTGGTTATCCTTCGTAACGGTGAATTTTACACGACAAACTATGACTTAAGCAATCATTACGAAGATAATATCCTTACGATAGAACGTTTCGACAGTAATAAAGTCTGGACAGCCGCGCTTTATGATGCGGATCAGAAGCTCCCGTATGTGAAAAGATTCCGCTTCGAGGCGGCAGGCGGCAAGCATCAGAACTTCCTGGGCGAAAATGAACGCAGTTCGCTCTATTTTTTGTCCGACCAGGCTTATCCCCGCATAGAAGTAACGTTTGGAGAAAATGACGTATATCGCAGCCCGCTGATTATAGATGCAGAGCAATTTATAGGTGTAAAAAGTTTTAAAGCGAAGGGTAAACGTATTACAACTTTTGCTGTCAGCCGCATAAATGAACTTGAACCGCTGCGTTTCCCCGAAGAAAAAACGGAAGGGCACGATAGCGATAATATGAAAAAAGATGAGCCGGACGATGAGGCTCAACTGGATCTTTTTAAATAGATATAATATGAAAAATTTGAATGTAACTACTTTGATTCCGTGCATATATATGTTCTTTTCTTTTTCGCTTAATGCGCAGACTTTGTCGGAAGATTCGATTATTTCGCACCGGATGAGTTTTGAAAAAGCAGATTCCCTGTTGACATCACTGTCAAAAGAAAAATCAAAAAATAACGGCTTTCCGCAGAACGATACCATCGCAATAAGTCCGCTTCCGGGAGGAGATACGTTGACGCAAGACGCTTCCCCGGCGGCAGACAGCATACCGGTTGAAATCAGACCGGAAACGGTGGGGCCTGCGGCAGTTATTCCGAATGTTAATACCACGACTGCAGACAGTACGGTTGCCGAGGAATTTGCAAAAAACAGAAAGAAGGCCAAAATTGCGAGAAGCGAGTTCCTTATCGAACAGGGAGTCGGGAAAATAATGCTGAAAAATGACGATGACGTCGATTATACGGATCTTCGTTCCGTAAATGAAGGAACGTTGCTGGGCGTTGGAGGATACCGGATGAACGACTCCTATCTTTCTCCCGAAAAATATGGAGGTATCGGTTTTCGTTTTATGAATGAACGTATGCGACTGACGAAATTGTCGGAATATAAAATTTCACGTCAGAACATTGTAAATGTGGACATATCCTCAACAATGAACGGTGCGGAGAATGCGAACTTCCTGTCGGGCTTTGTCGATTATTCCGTCGGTTATCATTATCTCTTTTTGCCTGACCCGTATTTTAAAATAAAAATCGGCGGCAGCATCCGCAGCATGTTCGGCATGGTGTATAACACGCGCAACGGAAATAACCCTTTAACGGTACATGCGGATATAGATCTGAACTTTTCCCTTATTGCAATATACGAGTTTCATATTAAAAAACATCCGATAGCTATCCGGTATCAATTTGAAACACCTTTTGCAGGAGTACTTTTCTCCCCTGTATACAATCAGTCGTATTATGAGATATTCAGTCTGGGAAACACGGCAGAGATATTTAATTTCAATTCTTTTGATAATAAATTTGCAATGCGCAATTATTGTACATTTGACTTCCCGCTTGGCGGCATGACCGTGCGTGCCGGTTATTTCGGAACGTATTATTCAACACATATACATCGTATTGACAGATATATAATTTCGCATAATCTGATGTTAGGTTTTGTGAAAGAATTTGTTGCATTCGGAGGGCGAGAGATGAGAAAACGTAATTTATTTCATAGCGCATATTATTAATTAACGGAGGAGAAAACGATGAGAAGACAGGTTTTTATATCCATGCTTTTATGCATATTTTTCTTTTTTTCGTCATGTTATGAAAAAGATGAATATACATCCGATCCGCGTACAAATTTTGAAGCGCTATGGAAACTGATAGATGAGAATTATTGTTTCTTTGGTTATAAAAAAATCGATTGGGATGCGGTACATGTCAAATACAGTCCGATGATAACGGATACGATAGGCAGGTATGAATTTTTTAATTTGTTGGGACAAATGCTCTCCGAACTTAAAGATGGACATACCAACCTTATAACTACTTTTAATACATCGCGTTTCTGGAACTGGCGCGAGAATTATCCGGAGAACTTCAATGAAGTTGTCCACCGGAAATATCTGGGCACAAAATACAATCTTGCCGGAGGAATGCAATACCTTGTCATGGACAGCATCGGATACGTATATTACGGGGATTTTTCCACCCCCATAGGAGAAGCCCACTTAGACGAAATGTTTCTGTATTTCAAAGATTGTAAAGCGCTTATTTTCGATGTCCGCAATAATGGAGGCGGTTCGCTGGCTTATTCCGAACGGATCGCTTCGCGGTTTGCCAAAGAAACAACGCTGGTAGGATATATTGTACACAAGACAGGACCCGGACATAATGACTTTTCAGAGCCGTACCCGATAGAACTCGAACCGACAAAACGGATAAAATGGCTGCGCCCGGTAGCCGTCCTCACGAATCGTAGCTGTTATAGCGCCACGAATGACTTTGTAAATAAGATGAAATTATTTACTCAAGTTACGATCATCGGCGATAAAACCGGCGGAGGTTGCGGACTGCCGTTCCATTCGGAGTTGCCTAATGGTTGGGGCGTAAGATTTTCATCATCGCCGATACTTGATGCAAATAAAGAATATACGGAATACGGCGTAGAGCCGGATATAAGAGTAGACATCAAAGAAAACGACCAGTTAAATAATATAGATACGATAATAGAAGAAGCATTGGACTATCTCAAAGAAAAGACTTCCGCCCGTTAGAGACGCGCCGGGACGCCTCCCACGTCCGGCGTCGTCCCGGACGGAAGAACGCACGTCGATACTGCCCCGGCTCAATTGGGGTTTCTCCTGTTTGCTCCATACCTCCAAGCCGTCATGAGGTTTTGTATCCGTCAATTCCTCAAAGGATTCATTTGTTTGTGCATAACATACTGAAACAGCATAAAATGCAAGATCGTTGAATACTCATTCGCTCAGCCATTCCAGCAACCGGACACGTCTGGCTCTGAATGAAGCAATGTCACTGTCGTAACTGTCATACTTACGGATGATTGAACTTGCCAGTTGCGCCGCTTTGAGGGAATCTTTCTTTTCCAGCAGTTTTAACAGTTCATAATCGGCAATGCCGTCACGCATGGCTTCGAAGCGTATGGAACCGTACACTTTGCCGTATTCCGGATAGACAATGCAGACATCGCCTGACGGCAAACCGCTTTCGTTGTCGAAATAGAGTGCGGTATCGCCGGATACATTCTTCCAGTGATTCAATCCCCAGTGCAGGTAACCGGTGATATGGTAGCGATAATTAAACCAATGCAGGAGACGGGTCTGTATCAATTCCCGCTCGTAAAAACGAT
>JAITBC010000122.1 GCA_031283785.1 Tannerella sp.
TCTTTCGCCACGCTATCAGGTATATGACGCCTCAAACGGGCAGGAAGCGCTGGAAATAGCGCTGGAACTGATTCCCGATATGGTAGTGAGCGATGTAATGATGCCCGTCATGGATGGAATTACGTTCTGTCACAAGCTAAAGAATGATATGCGGATCAGTCACATTCCGGTCATTCTCCTGACAGCGCGGACGCCGGCCGATTCCATCATCGAAGGCTTTGAATCCGGCGCGGATGAATACCTCACCAAACCTTTCAACGAACGGGTATTGCTGGCCCGGATAAATAACATTTTGCAAAGCCGTCAGGAAATCAGGGAACGTGTCCGCCGGGAAATGATTCTTAATCCGCAAGAAGTAAGCCTCAACACACAGGACGGTATCTTTCTGTCCAAATTTGTCGCTTACATAGAGGATCACATCGGGGAAACGGATTTCAACATCATACAGATGGCCACAGAAATGGCTATGAGCCATTCAAATCTTTACAAAAAAGTCAAAGCGTTAACCGGAATGTCGGTAATCAGTTTCGTAAAGGAGTTCCGGTTGAAAAGAGCGGCGCAATTGCTTGTTCAGAACGAACTTCATATCACGGAAATAGCCTATATGACAGGATATTCCGAGAGACGCCATTTCAGTCAGGATTTCAAAAGAAAGTTCGACCTCACCCCGAAAGAGTATATCGAAAAACACAAAAACAGTAAGACTTGAAGGAAATCTTACCTGTATTTCTTCTTTACCGGATTAAAATGAATTTCTATCCTTCCATCTTTTATAATGGAATCAATGGCTTTATAGATCGGCATTTCCTCGATGCCTGCTATTTTGAGCGCCTGCAAAGTGATATGGTTTTCGAGCAGCGTCAGGTAGTCTTTTTCGAGGATTTCAATGTACCGGTTTTTATCCGATTTGCGTATGGCCATAATCTTTTTCCATGAGCCGGATTAAAACCGCTGCCTGCTTTTTGAAATTTTCAATCACTGCTTCCGGATTGTCAATATCTTTCCGTGCGGAAAGGACTTCCACTACTCCTTCAATGGTTCTGCTGGAAGCGCTTCTGCCGCCTTTCGGGTCGAAATAGACGGTTTTGTTTCCGAAGGTTATGCGAACCTGATAAATGCGCTGAGTGACAACCACCGTTTCGACCTGCGCCTTGAAAAGAACGGGAAGTGCCGAAACGACTACATATCCGTTTCGTTGATGCATGGCTTTCAATTCGACATGGTAGAGAATGTTCGGTTGGATTGTGCCTTTCAGGTCTTCGGATAACAGGCAAATTTTCTTTCCAAAGGTTGAGTTTTCACGAACTCCTTTTAACTGTTTTGTTTTAGCGTGACAGGAAACGAAACCGATGATTTCGCCTGTCTGTTCCGACTTCGCAAATTTAATTTGCGATTTTTCAATTGACATTGTTTTTCTTGCTTCATAATCAAATCTAATCCGGTCAATTAACAATATGCTTTGTTGTCAGTTTATAAAATTACGGATGCAAATTTATTCTATTATTTTGTTTCAAGCAAGTAAATTTAATGCAATTTTTTATCGTATTTGGCTGATATATACAGAGAAAAGCAATCGTTTCACCATATTCTTTCCTCTTCGGAAAAGTGACTGAAGCGCTCGTCGTTTTTAGAGGTTTGGTTATTGCCACAGCATTTCCAGTAACGGTAGATTCTAAGGTCTCTGCGTCTCCGGTAATAAATATCGTCGTGCGACAGGTACTGTATTCCCTGTTCCGTCCGGGTATCGAAATAGTAGGCGGGATTGTCTATATGGAGATTTTTTCCGATATACAGAGCGGATTTTTCGTGTCCAGAAACAAAAATATTGTGAAGTTCAATATCGGGGTCGGGGTCGTAACGGAGGGCAAATCCGGCAAAATCGTAAATGTCGGTCTCCAGCAGGCTGCCGCCGAAATAAGGCGGGGCGTCGGCTTGCAGCCGCTTGAAAGCCGTCCTGATATGGGGACGGCTCTGTATTTCTTCCAGTCGCGCTTCGGATACATTGTTTTTGGTAGCATAAACGACACGAAAACCGTTGTACGTGCTGTCGAGTACGTTCAAATGTTCTACGATTTTCCGGCTGCTCCTGATATCGTTGTCCATCGGGGCAATGCCGTTGCCGGTGCAATTTTTGATGATTCCAAGAATCACAATCAATACGAAAAAGAGCATGGGCGCTATTGTCAGTAATGTTTTTGTCCGGTATTCGGACTCTGTCCACTGTTTGCTCATAATGCGGTGTTTTTTGAATTTGTTTTAAATGAAAAAGACCGGAATTGTTTTGCCAACTCCGGTCTTTCCGACTGTACTTTTTTTTGTTTTTGTGGACTTTCGTTTGGGAAGTCCACCCCGTGGAGGTTTCGTACTCGGCCTCCCTGCTTCCTTTCCGGTTTGCTTTGATGTAATCGCAAAGCTTTTCTTTGGTTTTCATGCCTGATTATTTTGAAATTTCATGCAAAGATATTCATTTTTGCCTGATTTACAAACAGTCCGTTGTTTTGACTGTGAATAAATTTTTCAACTCATCCTTTTTTGAGCGTTGGAATACCCATCCGGCTTTCTTTTCTCCTTCGTGCGT
>JAITBC010000241.1 GCA_031283785.1 Tannerella sp.
AGTGAGTGAGTGAGTGAGTGAGTGAGTGAGTGAGTGAGTGAGTGAGTGAGTGAGATAGTGAGTGAGTGAGTGAGAGAGAGAAAGAGAGAGAGAGTGAGTGAGAGAGAGAGAGAGAGAGAGAGTGAGTGAGAGAGAGAGAGAGAGAGAGAATCAGTAAGTTACATCAATTTCTCTCGCGTAATATTACGAGAGAATCTGTATTTCATATTATGCCGCAGCATTATTTTAAAAATAGTGTTGCGGTTTTTTTATTCAATAGTATTAATTTCAAAAAAAAATTCGAATTATGGCAAAATCCAAACGAAATCCTGTAACCTTCGGGTTAAGTGGAAAACTTGGCGATTTGTTAGTGTTTCGTCAGGTAGGTGGTCAAACGATAGTGTCTATGGTTCCTGAACCGTCAAAGACAGTGTCGGAAAAACAGGCGGCTCATCGAAGACGTTTTCAACAGGCAGTGTTGTACGCAAAACCTGCCGTCGAATCTCCGGAAACAGGCGAAAAGTACAAAGCTGCCGCAAAGAAGGGACAAACACCCATTAACGTAGCCGTAGCTGACTTTTTTAATGCACCGGATATCGAAAACATTGATTTAACGGAATATGCCGGAAATGAGGGTGACAAAATTCGCATCACTGTGTCCGACGATTTTGCGGTGAAATACGTTAAAGTCAGGATTAGCAATGCTGACGGTTCATTAGTCGAAGAAGGCGAGGCAGTGAAAGAACTCGGCGATGTATGGATATATACTGCCATACGGAACAACGAAAGCCTTGAGGGAGACAAAATTGTGATTACGGCGTCGGATCTGCCGGGAAATATTGTCAGGGACGAACAGATGCTAAACGGAGACAGTATGTGAAAATGCCTTACAATGCCTTAGGCAGGCCTTAGGGACGCCTTATGGAGAACTGAGGAAAAACAGATTAAGTTTAATCTAAAACATGACGCCAATGACAAATATCAAATAAAAACACTGCCGGAAGAGAAGTGGAAGCAGAGTAAACTTGTTATTCCAAATTTCAGACTGATAATTAAATATCCAGTCTGTCAATAATTAATCTTTATAAATAAAAATAATAACATGAAAAGAATGTTCAATGTAAATTAAAAAAATATTGTATAATGAACAAAATGAATAAATTAAAAAAAAGGAAAAGGATAATAATATTTCTTTTATTCCCGTTGTTTTTCCTCTCTGTTGGCTTAAATGCACAGAATTTCACCATCAAGGGGAAAGTTATGGATCAGGATGGAAATGTCCTGCCCGGAGCAGTTGTACGTGTACAGGGAAGCACCACAGGCGTCAGCGTCAATGATGAGGGCGATTATGTACTGAACGCTGTGCCGAAGGGCAGCGTTCTTGAATTTCTTCTTGTGGGTTATGTTACACAGGAGATTAGGGTTGCCGGTGACAAAACGGTAATCAATGCTATTTTATCTGAAGCAGCCGAATCGCTGGAAGACGTTACTGTTGTTGCTTTCGGAACCCAGAAAAAAGAAAGCGTAATCGGTTCCATAACTACGATTAATCCTGCCGAATTGAAAATACCTTCCAGCAACCTGACCGCAGCTTTGGCAGGTAACATGGCGGGTATAATTGCCTATCAGCGGAGTGGAGAACCCGGAAGAGACAACGCGGATTTTTTTGTGCGCGGTATAACGACTTTTGGAGCGAATACCAATCCGCTAATACTGATTGACAACGTCGAGCTGACGTCTACCGACCTCGCGCGGCTTCAGCCTGACGATATTGCCAGTTTTTCCATCATGAAAGACGCTACGGCGACTGCTCTGTATGGAGCGCGTGGAGCTAACGGTGTGATTCTGGTAACAACCAAACGGGGTTCCGACGGTCCGGCTAAAATTTTTGTGCGCCTGGAAAATTCGATTTCGACACCTACGCGCAACATTGAATTAGCAGACCCGATAACTTTCATGAAGTTGCATAACGAAGCAGTTCTGACACGGGACCCTCTCGGTGAACTGCCATACAGCAAGGATAAAATCGAAAATACTCTGCAACCCGGATACAGTCCGTATATTTATCCTGCTAACGACTGGTACCGAATGCTGTTCAGAGACTATGCCATAAATCAGCGGGCAAATCTTAGCGTTTCGGGAGGTAGCTCCGTTGCCAGATATTATGTTTCCGGAGCGTTTACTCAGGACAACGGCGTTCTGAAAGTCGATAAACGGAACAGTTTTAACAACAATATTGACTTCAAGAACTACAATCTGCGCGCAAATGTGGACGTCAACATTACTAAAAAAACGGAACTGAGTGTGCGTCTTACCGGTAACTTTGACAATTACACCGGACCGGTTAACAGTGGAGAAGCTGTTTACGATATGGTTGTTCATTCGAATCCGGTTCTGTTCCCTGCATACTATCCTGTTGATGAAGACTTCAAGTATGTGAAACATATTATGTTTGGGAATGTCGCGAGTATATACACAAATCCGTACGCTGAAATGGTAAGAGGCTATCAGGACAGGTCGCGTTCGCAGATGCTGGCTCAGTTGGCGATTAATCAAAATCTGGATTTCATAACGAAAGGGCTTTCTCTCCGCTCGTTGATGAATATTTCCAGACTGGCAGAATTCAGTGTGAGCAGAGCATACAATCCTTACTGGTATCGGCTGCTCGACAATTATGACAGTTTTACCGGCGAATATCATCTGGAACGTATCAACGAAAACGGTACGGAGTATTTAGTATATTCCGAAAGTCCGAAAACCGTAGAATCGACAATGTACACTGAGACTGCGCTCAATTACGACAATACCTTCGGGAAACACAATGCCAGCGCCCTGCTGGTATTTATGACACGTGAAGCACTTGCTGCCAACCAGGGAAATATGCAACTGTCGCTGCCATCGCGCAATGTCGGGATATCGGGACGCGCCACATATTCATTTGACAGCCGTTATTTCGTAGAATTTAATTTCGGATATAACGGTTCCGAACGTTTTGCCGTCAATCATCGCTGGGGATTTTTCCCTTCGGCGGGCGTAGGATGGATGATTTCCAACGAAAAGTTCTGGGAAAAACTGAAACCCGTTATCAATAATCTGAAACTGCGTTATTCATACGGACTGGTAGGAAACGACAGAATTGGCAATAACAGCGACCGTTTCTTTTATCTCTCACAGATCCGTATGGATGAATGGAATAGAGGAGCCAGGTTTGGTGAAAATATTGATAATGGAGGTCCCGGAACCAAAATAGACCGATATGCCAATGATGCCATTACATGGGAAACGGCGACGAAACAGAATTACGCTGTCGAACTCGGCTTATTTAATAAATTGAACATTATTGCCGAGTACTTTAGCGAATATCGTAGCAACATACTTATGACCCGTACTGCGATTCCTGCAACAATGGGACTGCAAGCCGAAGTAAAGGCTAATGTAGGTGAAGCCGCTTCTCGGGGTATTGACATTCAAATGGATTACCGGCAGTCGTGGAACACGGATTTCTGGACGGCAGCCCGTATGAATTTTACTTATGCGACAAGTCAGTATAAAGTATATGAGGAGCCGGAATACAAGGAACGCTGGCGTTCACGAATAGGCGGCTCGCTGTCTCAGATGCACGGATATATTGCCGAACGGCTGTTTATGGACGACGCCGAAGCTCAAAATGCACCACCTCAATTATTCGGTGGAGAATATAGAGGAGGCGATATTAAATATACCGACATAAACGGCGACATGCAAATTACTCCTGCTGATATGGTTCCTGTGGGCAATCCTCAATCTCCCGAAATAATTTACGGGTTCGGACTGTCTGCCGGATATAAGGGATTTGATGTTTCCGTCTTCTTTCAGGGACTTGCAAACGAATCGTTCTGGATAAATGCATCCTCAACGGCGCCTTTTCAGGGACAGACACAACTGCTGAAAGCATACGCCGACAGTCACTGGTCGGAAGAACATCAGGACATGTATGCGTTGTGGCCCAGATTAAGCCCTGTAATAAACCCGAACAATGTACAGACAAGTACATGGTTTATGCGTGACGGTTCGTTTCTGAGACTTAAACAGGCTGAAATAGGATATACCATTCAGGGCAGCTGGCAGCAAAAACTGCATATCCATCAGCTAAGATTTTATGTTAGCGGAACAAATTTACTGCTGTTCAGCAAATTCAAACTCTGGGATGTGGAGATGGCAGGAGATGGACTGGGATATCCCATTCAGAGAGTATTCAACATCGGTCTAAATCTGACCTTTAATTAATAATAACTGTAAAAAATATATTTTATGGAAATAGTAAGAAAATTGAAAATATGTGCAATAGCATGTTTACTGGCATGCAGTTCATGCAACAGCTATCTTGACATAGTACCCGAAGACGGCGTACCTACTTTGGAAAGCGCATTCAGTTTGCGTTCAACTGCCATCAGGTATTTATATACCTGCTACGGATTTCTCACAAGACAAGGAGATCTGGATTGGGACCACGGTCTCATCACCGGCGACGAATTGTGGTCTATACTGAACAGAACCGAAACCACTTATATTTGGAGTGGGTCACTGTTCAATATTGCACGCGGATTCCAAAATGCCAATGCTCCCTATGGAGACGACTGGGCAGGAATATACGATGGGATCAGATGCTGTAACAACTTGGTTGACATGATAGGGACAGTTCCCGATTTACCCGAATGGGAAAAACTTCAGTGGATAGCCGAGGCTAAATTTTTGAAGGCATGGTATCATTTTCATCTAATACGCAAATGGGGACCCGTTCCTCTTATCAGGGAAAATCTTCCAATCTCTGCAAGTGTGGAAGAAGTGCGGGTCTCCCGTGCCCCGATAGACGAATGTTTTGATTATGTCATCCAGTTGTTGAATGAAGCAATTCCCGATCTTCCGCCGAGCCGGAGTCCTGACGAATATGGACGAATCACTAAACCAATAGCAGCATCTATAAAGGCGAAAATTGCAGTCTTTGCCGCAAGTCCTTTGTTCAATAATAACACCAATCAGGCTACTTTGGTAAATAAAGACGGCACGAAACTGTTCAAAACGGATAAAACTCCCGAAGAAATAAAAGCAAGATGGGATTCGGCTGTAATTGCATGTAGCGACGCTATTGAGATATGTCATGAAGGAAATATGAAACTGTATAGACATCAGACAAATATTAGACTTAATGACACTATTCTCAGAGAATTGGATTTGAGAAACGCGTTTAACAAAAAATGGAACAGCGAGATTGTCTGGACAAATACCATGACTGCACTGTCTGTCAATGAATCTCTTCAAGTGGCTTCGTCCCCTAATTTACAGGCAGACATATATCCGGGTATGCCATTCCTGCTCAGTCAGGTTCAGGTTCCTTTGAAAATCGCCGAAATGTTTCACACTAATCATGGCATTCCCATTGAAAATGATTTAACATGGAACGACGTCAATCCGTATGAATTACGGGAGGGAGGCAACTCGGAACGCTGGTATATTCGCAGGGGTTATACGACCGTCAATCTTAACTTTAATCGCGAACCCCGATTCTATGCCTGGTTGGGTTTTGATGGAGGTCTCTGGTATGGGCAAAAAACAGAAATTAACGACCCTGTTCCGGGCGACTTGCTCTGGGTTGCCTGCCGTATAGATGGAGCACAACGAAAAATAGGAAACGACTGGGGACCTGTGACAGGATATTATCCTAAAAAATTTATTCATTATCAAAGTCGTCAAACCGGAGCCATATCTTATTATCCTGAAAGATATCCCTGGCCCATGCTGAGACTGGCAGATTTGTATTTGCTTTATGCCGAAGCAATCAACGAATCGGAAGGACCAAACGGAGTGCACAGCAACGAACTGTTCGGGTATATCGATTCGGTACGTACAAGAGCGGGATTGCCGGGTATAAAAAAAGCATGGGATGATTACAGCGATACTCCGGGCAAATATAATACTCAGACAGGAATGCAGGAGATTATACACCGTGAACGCCTGATAGAACTTGCACTTGAAGGACAGCGTTTCTGGGATTTACGCCGGTGGAAAGAAGTTGCTGCCGAATATGAAAAAGGTATATACGGATTCAAGGTTACGGCAAGCAAACCGGAGGATTATTACCAGAAAATTTCTCTGGCAGAACAGAAGTTTGGAATTAAAGACTATTTCTGGCCTATCAGTATAGAATATATTGAACAGAATCCAAATCTGGTACAGAATACCGGATGGTAAATTGAGTTAAGAACTAAGAAATTAGGAATTACAAAGTTAGTATTATAAAAATATGAAAAAAATAGTATTTATAATGATTGCAGTTCTGATATGTATTATGTCGGGCTGCAGAGAAGATGGGCGTATCGACCATATTGACGATTCGATGCCCGCTCCGACTCCGATTACTGTCGAGAAGGTAACAAGCATACCCGGAGGAGCGGTTATCAAATACAAGATACCCAAAGACAAAAATTTGCTGGGAGTAAAGGTTGTCTATACTCGCAACGGAGAAATCTGCGAATCGAAAGCCTCAAAATATACCGATACTCTGGTTGTCGAAGGTTTCGGAAATACCGAAACACAGGAGGCTAAGATGTACAGCGTGGGAATAAACGAAAAACTTTCGGAATCTGTCCCGGTAATCATCAGCCCGTTGCCTCCTCCCATCCACTCCGTACAGTTTGATATAGAGCAGAGTTTTGGAGGTGTGGTCGTTTCATTACAGGGAAACTATTTGAACGCCGACCTTAGCCTTGTACTTATGGCTGCCGATACTCTCAAATATTTCCCCGACGGAAAAAAGGCGTGGCAAAATTTGCAGACTTTTTACACACAATCGGAGGCTCAGAAGTTTTCGCGAAGAAATCTGGAAGCAAAACCTACTGATTTTGCATTGTATGTACGCGATAGGTGGGGAAATATGTCCGATACGATTTACAGGCTGCTGACTCCAATTGAAGAGATAAAACTTCCAAAAACCGAGTTCAGCAATGCCATGCTTCCCGGTGATTTTTACTTTCCTACAATAGTATCCAGTTATTATCGGCTGGAACAGTTATGGAGCGGAGCAGAAGTTGCAAACGAAGAGTCTTATATATCGGAGTACGACGCTCCCATGCCGCAATGGTTTACCATTAACCTCGGGCATAAAATGTCTATCAGCCGTTTTCAGAAATGGCCGCGTTCCAACTTTGAAGTGTATTCGGGTGCGGCTCCACGTGAGTTTCAACTGTGGGGCAGTGATAATCCCAATCCCGACGGCAGCTGGGATGAAAGCTGGCATCTGCTGGGCGAGTTCGAGCAGTTAAAACCTTCGGGTTATGGGGAAGGACGGGAAGTAGGCCCCATAACCGATGAAGACAGGGATTACTGGTACAACAGAACCGAGTTTGAACTGATTCCTACCGAAAAGGCTCCCAATCCTTACATGACGGTAACGCACCTGCGGGTAAAAATTTTATCAACCTATAACACATACGGCACGGACGCAGTAAGAGGGCAGGTAATTATTTGTGAACTGACTTTCTGGGGACAGTTAAAAGATTAATTATTCATGATTTAAACAGTTATTAAAATGAAAAAGATAATATATTTGATACTGACAGCAGTAATTGTTGCGGGATATTTTTCATCCTGCAAGGATATGGACAGTACGTACAGGGATTTTATTGTCCC
>JAITBC010000434.1 GCA_031283785.1 Tannerella sp.
ATAATACGTCTTTACGGCCTGAAAACCGTGGCGGAGATGGCCTGCTCCCGAATTCATGCCTGACACGAATAAGCTTATTATACTTTTACAAAACAGAAATAACAGACATTCGGAACTCTCTTTTACTACCGGGATTTCCCGGCAGGCAGAATCACCTGTCCCTTATACAAGTTCTTCCATTTTTTACCGCTCTGTTTTTTTCTCCCTGAATCGCTGAATTCTTTGCAAAAATCGTCTGTAATACAGAAAATTTCGGTAATTTTGTCTGTTGTAAGTATACTCATAATATCAATATAATTTGTTGATTTTCAACTGCAAATATACGAAAAATATGAGATACTTACAACCTTTTTTCTCTTTTTCTTATCCAAAACTCAGGTTTTTTACATCACCACCAGTTTTTGTTTTTTTTTTGGGGGGGGGATACAACCTGAATTTTTCACTTCGCCCGGAACTTCACTTCCACTTCGACTTCACTGCTGCCGGCCGTCCAGCCCGGACCCTGTTCTATCAGGCGGATGGCTTCCCGGTCGGCTTCGGGGCAAAGCGATCGCTTGATGCGGATATTTGCCGGCCGCCCTTCCCTGTCAACCGTGAAGGCGAGTTTCACCTTGCCTTTTTTCCCTTTGCAGTCGTCGCCTTGAGGCATGATGGCGTTTTTTTTCAGGTAATTTTTGTATTCTTTTCTGCCGACGACCGGCTTGGATTGAATATTTTTCGTCTTTACGGCCGAAATACCGCCCGTTTTTCGTCCTTTTTTTTGCTTACCGTAACCTACTACTATAACTTCGTCCAGCACACCGTCGTCTTCTTCCATTGCCGCCAGCATTGTCCTGTCCGTGTCGGCAAGCAGGTGCAGCGGTTTATATCCGATGTAATCTATCCGGATGTTCTTTTCCGGCGCGAGGGGCAGTTCGAAGTAACCGTTCGTATCGCTTACGACGCCTGTGACGGTATTGTCGTACCTTACCGAAGCGCCGACAAGCGGATGACCTTCCAGGTCGGTAACGATTCCCTTCACCCTGTTTTTCCCTGTTTCGACGGGAGGCGCTTCGCCGTCTTCTTCGCCGGGGGACTTCATCGCCATGACCTTCATCGAGATTTTGTTTTCGGACGGCGCCGTCTCCTGCATAACAGTTTTTTCGACCTGAAGTTCTTCCGTTTCGTTTCGTATTTCTTTATTGACGTTCACAGGGGCTTGCCGGACGGCCGCAATGACAGGCGTTGCCGTTTTCCTTCGGATATTCGTCCCGGTTTGCGTCGCAGGGGTTTTCCCCGGTTGTATTTTTATTTCCGGAGGAGGGTCTTTCCGCAATGTTTTGTCGGATATAAAATCTTCATTTTCAGTTATGCTTTTTTCGGAAACATATAAATCAAATTTCGTTTCGGCAGGATTCTTTTCCGTATCGGGACGGCTCCTGTTCAATAAGAAATACGTCCCGAAACCGGTAATCAGCAAAATACTTGCGGCGACGCTCAGGCGGCGGAGATAGCGGCGATTGCCGGATGCGGTTTTATGCAAAACCTTTGCACGCATTTCTTCGATCCGCCGTTCGTGGTCGTCGCGCTTGATTTTGTCGAATCCCTCCAGTGCGTCCGCAAGGAAAAAGTTCCTCATTGCCTCCTTTTCCAGGCGATTGATTTCCTTCCCCGTACGATTTCCCCGTATGTATTGAAATAAATTCATTTACCGTTTCATTCTTAATTCTTAATTTTTAGTCTCGCCTGTTTTTTTCGATGCAAATTTTTAAATTCCGTTTACCGTTCTGAATATAGCTTTTCACCTGGTTTACCGTATATTTTTCGCTGTCGGCAATGTCTTTGTACGACATTTCCTGCGCGAAAAAACGGAGAATGACATTGCGCTGTTCGGCGGGCAGCTTCGTGATGCATTTCCTCAGAATCGCTTTTCGTTCTTCGCCGGTTTCCTCTTCACTTAATAGATTCAATATTTCGTCCGATTCCATAATTTCCGAATTGAAATCAATGGAAATTTCGTTCGTTTCCTTCCTGAACGTCTGCAAACAGTGGTTTTTCGTCACGGTATATATCCACGTGCGAAACGTCTTGACGTCGTATTGGCGGATTTTCGGGAAGACATGCTCAAATACCTGCATGACGGCGTCCTGCGCCTTGTCGGCGTCGGCGAGATACTTCAGGCAAACGCCGTACAAAAGCGGAATATACCGGTTATACAATATACCGAAATACTCCGCGTCGCCTGAATCTTTGTAGCTGTTCAACATATCTTCGTCGGATAATTTTTCTGTTTCTTTCCTGTCCAACAAACGAAATTTTCCGCAAATTTACAAAAAAAGTTATTCCCGTTTATGGAATTTCCAAAAACCCGTCATCTATTTAAATAGAAACGTAAAATTTTATTTTCATTTTTAAAAACCAAATCATTATGAGATCAACAAGATTAACTGCCGGCCTGTCGGCAATTTTACTCACTGCATTTTTATTTGTTTCGTCCGGCGACGCGGCAATTACCGTAAAGGGAAAAGTAACGGACAGCAGTGACGGCAACCCCATCGTGGGCTGTTCCGTCTATAAAGCGCAAAGTCCCGGAAAAAGCTGCATCACCGATATAAACGGCGACTACAGTCTGGAAACAAAAAAGGGGGAAACGCTTGTATTTGCATACCTCGGATACAAACAGCAAAAAATCCGTGTAAAAGATTCGATTCTGAACGTCGCCCTGGTCCCCGACAACGAAGCGCTGGAAGAGGTCATTGTCGTGGGTTTCGGCAAGCAGAAAAAAGCGTCCCGAATAGGCGCTATTCTTTCATCCATCCGCAGCGAGCCGAAGCAGCGAGACGCCATGGTCATGGATCTTTCGACATTTTCGGCAGGCAGCAACACGCAAAACAGCGAATCATACAGCCTGATTTCCGAAAACCGCTTCAAATTTGCCGAAGAATCGCCCCTGTCGACCTTTTCAATCGACGTCGATGCGGCGTCGTACAGCAACATGCGTCGCTTTATCAATCGGGGACAATTACCGCCTTCGGACGCCATCCGTACCGAAGAACTGGTGAATTATTTTTCCTACGATTACGCTCAACCCGCAGGCGCCGATCCTGTGAAAATCTCTGCCGAAGCAGGCAAATGCCCCTGGAACGACAAACACCGCCTGGTGCGCATCGGACTAAAAGCCAAAGAAATCGAAAGCGACAATCTTCCGGCGTCGAACCTGGTATTTTTGATTGACGTTTCCGGCTCCATGTATGGCCCTCTCCGTCTGGATCTGGTTAAATCCTCACTCAAACTGCTGGTCAATAACCTGCGTGAGAAGGATCGCGTCGCCATCGTTGTTTATGCCGGCTCGGCAGGCGAAGTTTTGCCCTCGACGCCGGGCAGCGACAAACAAAAAATCCGCGAAGCGCTGGAACATCTGGAGGCCGGCGGCTCTACTGCCGGCGGCGCCGGTATCCAACTTGCTTACAAGATTGCGACGCGGAATTTCATCAAAGGCGGAAACAACCGCATCATTCTTTGTACCGACGGCGACTTCAACGTTGGCGTATCTTCAAAAGACGACCTGGAAAGCCTGATTGAGAAAGAACGCAAATCGGGAATATTCCTCACCATTCTGGGATATGGAATGGGCAACTACAAAGACGACAAGATGCAGGTCCTGGCCGAAAAGGGCAACGGCAATCATGCGTATATCGACAATTTGCAGGAGGCCAACAGAGTGCTCGTAAGCGAATTTGGCGGAACGGTTCATGCCGTTGCAAAAGATGTAAAACTGCAAATTGAGTTCAACCCCGAACATGTGCAGGCCTATCGTCTGATTGGCTACGAAAGCCGTCTGCTCAACGACGAAGATTTCAACGACGACACGAAAGATGCAGGCGAAATGGGCGTCGGACACAACGTTACGGCATTCTACGAAGTTGTCCCCTCTGGCATTCCTTTTTCCGGCGCAGGAAATATCGACTCGCTGAAATATCAAAAAAACAGCAAAACCGAAAAAAAAACGGTATATACGGGTTCTAAGGAACTGCTCACCGTCAAATTGCGCTATAAAGAACCGGACGGCGACATGAGCAAGAAAATCGAGCTTGCCGTGATCGACGACAAGTCCGACGAGGTTTCGACCGATTTCCGCTTTGCTTCGGCGGTGGCGATGTTCGGACAGCTTCTGGTTGATTCCGATTATAAGGGCGACGCCACGTTCGACAAGATTGTAGCTGCGGCTAAAAACGCACTGGGCGACGACGAACAGGGATATAGACGTGAATTTGTGCGCTTAGTCGAGGCGACAAAAGCATTGAAAAAAGATTGACCCCCCTTCCGAATCTTCTTTCATGGAGAAAAAACGCCGCTGACGAAAGCGGCGTTTTTTCTCCATGAATTGCTGCATCTGATTATGTATTTTGATTTTCCGGAAAAAGCTGTAACCAAGTTTACTCTATGTTGACGACAAAAAAAATACGTATCATGAAAGCTATTTTTATCCTCTTTAGTACTTTTTCTTTTTTGGGTATTCTGCATGCTCAAGTTCCTGTACCTATACCATTTTCCAGACAGATTTGGGATATGGCTGTTGTGGATTCTGATACGGCTATCAAAAATTCTCAAAATGTTTGGGGCGCACTGAATTCTATTGCTACGGTAGGTGAATAGTTACGAAATTTTAGACATTATATACAGACCCATAAAAATGTTCGGTAAAATTTGGCAGTGTCATGTTTCTAAGGTTGTTTACAATGAGTGATCCGGTCAATACGCATTTACACCCGGTAGAAAAAGCAGATGTGTTGGAGAGTGGGTTTCGCAAATTGGCGCATAATTAATGTTGACGGAATTATATATATGGACAGTTTAATAATTTTTTTGCAGAGCCTGAATATCGAAAAGGCAATAGTGGTGGATTTTGTTTGTAACCTGAAATATATCCGGTTAAATAAATACAGTCATTTTCAGCAGCAGGGAAAGCCCGGCAAGTACATGGGATATGTTGAAAACGCAAGATTCAGGTATTACAAAACAGACATGGAAGGAAACGAGCATACCCTTTGGTT
>JAITBC010000438.1 GCA_031283785.1 Tannerella sp.
TACGATTTTGGCGGGCAGGATTATTATCACGGGCTTTATCAGGCATTTTTTTCGGAAGGCGCAGTAAATGTGCTGTTCTGGGAACCTTCGACTAACGAAAACCGTGTCAGCGACGGCAATTTGACGCGCCATTTCAAATGGGATTACTGGCTGTATCAGTTCTATTATAAAAAGAAGAAACAGAGACCGGGCGGAAATCAGCCGAAAGCATCCGATAACCACTCGGTACAGACCTCCGACGAACAGAGTAAAAAAAACAGCGACTCGATACTGTTAGTACAGACTCATGCCGATGCCGATAAATCGAAGCGAGCGAATTATACTGATATTGATATTGATGATAATTCTCCAAAATTTAATATTGTGGATATGTTTTATGTGTCACTGAAAAAAGTCGGTCTGAACAACAGCAACGTGTATCAGTCGGCATTGCAGCATCTGAAAACAACCCTGCTTGATGAAATTGAAAAAAATAAAAAGACAGAACGCAAACAGAAATACTATCCGGAGTTTTTGGATTATATTTTAAAATCGGACAGCGCGGAATGTGTAACACTGCAGGAACTTTTGAAACATTACACAAGGAAAAAACAGAAAAACGAATCTGATGAAGATATGCTAAACATATTGGATGCGGAGTTAAAACAGATGCATCTGCAAGGGCTGGTACTGTATTATAACTATATGGAAAATCTGAAAGATGTGGTATGGCTCAATCCGGCAAAAACGGTAGAAGATATTTATAAAAACGCATTCCATTCCGATAATATAAAAGAGTATAATGGACGCATTTCAGAAAATGATTTTAACAGTAAAGTGATGCGGGACGCAAGAATCAGAGATTTATTAATCAACGAAAAGATTGTTTTTCATGACAGGACGAATGAAAAATATATTATTCCGAATTATTTGCCCTTATCGGAAAATGACGATTCATACAGTATAATGAAGTTCGGTTTGCAAAAACCTGCTTTTGTGTTAAAGTTCAGGCATTTTATTCCTTTCGGTCTGATAAACCAGCTGATTTGTCTGTATGGCAACCATCCCGATATAAAGATAGCGTGGCGCGACCAGCTGATTTTCACGTTCTGTGACAGTTACAAGGTATGGATACGGCTTCTTTTCTCAACATTGACTGTAGAGGTATATATCAGCGATGAACAGGAGAAAGAATCCGAAAAAGAATCTCGACTTAAGTTCGATGAGGTCAAAAGAGTGATTTTTTTGAATATAATCGACCTGTATTGGGGCGAAACAGTTATGTACGACGATGAGAGAAAACTATTCGCTCAGGATAAAGATGAACACAGGGGAATGGATATGCCGTTTACCGAAGGCGTGAAGAGTTATTTGAAAAGAAAGGAGGATACCGTGATTAATTCGCCTGAAGACATGTATTTGTCAGTCGATAACAAAATTTTTGTGGAACATCAAAAGTTGGAAAAGATGCTGTTGTTCGGCGCTTCCATTGCCGGATACCCTCTGAATGAAAAGGGCGAACTGAATTTTGCATCACCTGAAAATGTATCCGTTGGAAAATATAAAATATACAGTAATAATAAAAATTTAAGAGGTATGAAAAAAGTTTTTGTTTCCTATTCGCGAAAAGACATAAAAGAAAGGGATGAATTTATTGATAACACTATATCATTGCAGGACGAAGGTTTGATTGGCGAACCGTGGACGGATGAATGGATTGGATTCGATAAAGAGTGGGACAAAGAAATACGGGAACAGATTAAGGCGTGCGATATTATGGTCTGCCTGATAAGCACTAATTTTATGCGTACGGACTACATCCGCAAAGTCGAGGTAAAAGAGGCGCTGAAAAATGAGATACTTGTTCCCATTATCATAAAACCCTGCGATTGGAAACACTGGAAGTTTAAAGAACGGCAAGTTGCGCTGAAGGGTAAATGTATCAGTCTTAACGAAAACGACCCATATCATATTAAAGAAAGTACCGATGTGGAACGCGCTCATAATTGGGTGCAAGTCATCGAAGAAATGCGGAGAAAGATTTTTGATAAACAGGCGTAGCGCCAATGCCCAGTTGTCATTGCAAATCATCCATATTTCCGGTAATGATGGTTGGAGTAAGTTTTCGTTCGGTACGAAGGGTTAAATCTTTTTTTCGCAAATATCGATATTCATAAATACTATGTCGATATTGTATACAAACGGATATTTTCCACATGCCTATCTTCGCGGTGAAAAAAAACGATAATAGCTATGTTAAAAGGAATCCATCCCATCATATCGCCCGACCTGCTGAAAATTCTATCGGAAATGGGACACGGCGATGAAATTGTTTTCGGCGACGGGAATTTCCCCGCCGCCTCGCACGCACAACGATTAGTGCGCGCCGACGGACACGGTATTACGGCGCTGCTGGAGGCGGTGTTGCCGCTTTTCCCCCTCGACTACGCTGCGGATTATTCGGCAGTGTTGATGGCATACCGGGGTGAGAGGGAACCGTCCGTATGGAATTGCTACGCAGAAAAACTGAAATCTTATCCCGACGGAGACAAACCGTTCCTGACGCTTCCCAAACCGGAGTTTTACGAACGTGCAAAAAGAGCTTACTGCGTGGTGGCCACCAGCGAACGCGAAGGTTTTGCGAACCTGATTATCCGTAAAGGAATTGTCAATTATCAATTGTCAATTGTCAATTCCTAATGTTTTGTGAACCTTATTATCCGTAAAGGCGTCATCCGACTATGATTAATTTTAATCCATTAAATAAATTCGATTCTTATGAAAGCGCTCGTATTGGAAGAATACAACAAACTGGTTTATAAAGATGTCGCCGACCCGCAAGCCGGCGAAGGCGAAGTTCTTATAAAAGTAAAAGCTTGCGGCATTTGCGGCAGTGATGTGCACGGCATGGACGGCAGTACCGGTCGACGGCAGCCGCCTGTCATCATGGGACATGAGGCCTCCGGCGAGATCACGGCCGTCGGCAAAGGCGTTACCCTCTGGAAGGCGGGCGACCGCGTCACTTTCGATTCGACGGCCTATCCCCTCGACGACTGGTATACGCTCAAGGGACGCTATAACCTCAGCGAAGGGCGGCAGGTGGTAGGCGTATCGCCCAAAGAATACAAACGTAACGGCGCATTTGCCGAATACCTGGCCATCCCGCAGCATATCCTGTACAGGATACCCGACAACGTCGGTTTTGAACAGGCCGCTATGGTCGAACCCGCCGCCGTAGCGACACACGCCGTGCGTCTCTCCGGTGTTAAGGCCGGCGATAGCGCCGTCGTACTCGGTAGCGGTATGATCGGAACTTTTATCGTCAGCCTGTTGAAAGCGTCGGGCGCCACGCCCGTGATCGCCGTAGACGTGGATGAAACGAAACTCCGGATGGCCGCCAGATACGGCGCCGACATAACTGTCCTTTCGGGGAATCAGCCGGTGGCCGAAACGATACGCGCTCATACCAAAGGACGCGGCGCCGACTTCGGTTTCGAGGCCATTGGCATTTCGGCGACGGTTAACGCGCTGATCGATTCGTTACGCAAAGGCGCTACAGCCGTACTCGTCGGTAACGTGACGCCCGTCATTGATTTTCCCCTGCAGAAGGTTGTTACCGGCGAGATCACCGTTCAGGGCAGTTGCGCCATCAACGGCGAGTATGAGATTGTGCTCGACATGATTGCCGGCGGCGCCCTGAAGGTGGACGACATGATTTCGGCCGTAGCCCCCTTGAGCGAAGGCGCCGAATGGTTTCGCAAACTGTATAACCGGGAAGGCAACCTGAACAAAGTGATTCTTGTTCCGTAGAACAGTTGGAATAAACCGGGGAGGGGGATTCTAAAAATTAAGAAATATCAGAATAACTGTCAAATTAAATACTTGTAAAGAATGAAACAAATAGCTATCATCGGATGTGGTAAAGTAGCGCATCTTCATGCTAAAGCCGTCGGCAATCTGCCCGGCGCCACCCTTGCCGCCGTGTGGAGCCGCACGCCGGATTCAGCCCGGAAATTCGCCGGAATATACGGTGCAAAACATTACAGTACGAACCCGTCCGCGGCGGACGCTGCGGATCACTGCCGCGACATCGAAATGATGATTCGCGAAAACGGCATTGACCTCGCCATCGTATGCAACCCTCACCCGTTCCACCGGGACGTAACGGTCGCTGCCGCACGCGCCGGAGCAGATGTACTCGTCGAAAAACCGCTTGCGTCGACACTCGAAGACTGTGACGTAATGATTGCTGCCTGTCGCGAGGCGGGCGTCCGGCTGGGCGTCATCAGCCAGCGACGCTGGTATGCCCCTGTACTGCGAATCCGCAAGGCTATTGACGACGGGAAAATAGGTATGCCCGCGCTCGGCACCGTCAATATACTGGGCTGGCGCGACAAACCCTATTACGATGCCGACCCGTGGCGTGGTACGTGGGATATGGAGGGCGGCGGCGTGCTGGTTAATCAGGCGCCTCACCAACTGGACATCCTGCTGTGGTTCATGGGCGAAGTTGACGAGGTATACGGCCTGTGGCGTAACCTGAATCATCCGTATATCGACGTGGATGATACGGCGCTGGCAATCGTCAAGTTCCGCAACGGCGGCATAGGAAACATCATTGTCAGCAATTCGCAAAAGCCGGGCATTTTCGGCAAAGTGCAGGTGCACGGGTCGAACGGTGCGTCCGTAGGCGTGCAAACCGACGGTGGCGCCATGTTCGTGGCCGGAATGTCGTCCGTGCTCGAACCGCCGGTGAACGACCTCTGGACCATTCCGGGCGAAGAAAGCCTGCTCGCCGGTTGGGTGCGCGAAGACAGCGAACTGTTCGAACACATCGACCCGACAGTGTATTATATGGAACGGCAGATTGAAGACTTCCTGCTTGCGCCGGACGAAGGTCGCGAACCGTCAGTGACGGGCGAAACCGGCCGCCGTACGGTGGAACTCTTTACGGCTATCTACCGTTCGACGCGCGACAATGCGCCGGTGAAATTCCCCCTCTTGCCCGAATACAGTCCTGATATGGACGGACGATTGAAATCTTAAAAATATGGAGATACAATTAAAAGAATAAAAAACACAAATGCGGTTATGAATAATACCAAAGCCAAATTAATTTCCCCAGGGTACGCCTTCACTTTCATACTTGTCACCCTGCTGTTTTTCCTCTGGGCGCTGCCCAATGTCCTGAACGACGTCCTGATCAAACAGTTTCAAAAATCGCTGGAGTTGACACGCTTCGAGGCGGGTCTTATCCAGACGGCTATCAAGCTGGGCTACTTCTGCCTCGCTATTCCGGCAGGACTTTTCATGCAACGCTACGGCTACAAGTCGGGGATACTGACCGGCCTGGCGATCTTTGCCTGCGGATGTTTCCTGTTTTATCCGGCAGCCGGTTCGGGTATCTACCTCGTTTTCCTGAGCGGCATCTTCGTGATAGGGAGCGGTCTTTCATTCCTCGAACTGGGCGCTAACAGTTTCGTTACGACGCTCGGCGACCCTTCCACTTCGGCACGCCGCCTGAATCTTGCCCAGTCGTTCAATCCCATTGGAGGCATTACCGGCGTCACACTCGGCACGCTCTTTATTTTCTCCGGCAACGAACCCACCGCGGAGCAGATCGCCCGGATGAAGGCGCAGATCACCGCCACGGGCAACGCCTATACCGATTTCCTTCAGACCGAAAACAGCCGTATATGGCCGACGTATATCATCATCGGCCTCATTGTCCTGATCGTGGCTTTCCTTATTTGGAAAACGAAATTTCCCGCGGTCGACGCTTCCGGCGACGCCAGACACAGGGGCAGCTTCCGCGCGCTTCTCAAATTCCCCCACTGGTACGGAGCTGTCATCTCGCAGTTCTTTTACCTCGGCGCACAGCTCGGTACGTGGAGTTACCTCATCACCTACGTACAGGAAAACAGTCCGATGACGGAAAAACAAGCCGGTGGATTACTCATCGTCAACATGATCGTCTTCATGGTCGGGCGTTTCTTTTCCACCTTCCTGATGAAATGGATACAGGCAACAAAACTGATGGGTATTTATGCGCTGATCAACATCGGTCTGATAGCAATCGTGATACTCGGCTCGGAATGGGCATCGTGGACGGGTATATACGGCATCTCCTGCTGGATCGGCATCTGCGCCATGATAGGGACGACGTTTTTCATGTCGCTGATGTACCCCACCAACTTCGCCTCCGGCATAAAAGGACTTGGCCCTCATGCCAAGTTGGGCGCCTCCATCCTTGTGATGAGTCTCATCGGCGGCGCGCTGCTAACGCCCCTCATCGGCCTGATCGCCGACGCCGTTTGGGCTAAAGCCGTCGCACCCGGCATGATCATACCTGCCATATCGTATGCCGTGATCAGTTGGTACGCCTTCTCCGGCTCGCGCGTGAGAGGAGTCCCTGCCGATTCCCGTTTATAATTTATCGGTTAAAAACGTACCGGTAGCGAAGCAGGCGCTGAAATTACAGGAAAGGTATTCACTCGCCGGAGGACAGGAAACAAACTGCATTGGCAACCGCGGATGTATCTTTCGGAGAAGATCAGAGTCGCAAGCGGGATAGGTATGCGGCTCAAAATCTCCCTTGCTTAACCGGATTGCACTTCATCCGGTCAGCTCCCCTCCCCCTCCTCCTGTGTTTTGTGTCAGCAGGTGGCTGGCGCTTTTTCCTTCGGCTGGGCGTATACACTGTAAGAAAAGGGTTAATCCTAAAATAATCACAGTTAAAAAACGGCTGTCATAATAACTTACTCAGACCCATGGTGGACTTTAAATATAAAGCATGTAATCTTTTTTGTAGAATCGGACTCTTTTCCCGAAATCTTTTGCAATTCAGCATCCGAATTTCTTCTTCGGATAAATTCAGTTGAATAAGCATACCTTGCATTGCTGAGGGGTTTTGCAAAGATGCTTATTCTTTTTCTATTGCACAAAACTATAACGAGTAAAGTATACCTTCTGTTCTACGACATACGGCATAGTTAATATAGTATCATAACGATGCAAAGGTAATAATTTTTTTGATTGACAAATATTTATCCGGTTTTTTTTAAATAGTTATTAAACGTTTTTCTCCAATTCAGGATGAATGTATGTATCGCAAAAAAACGACAACCGGCAGATTTGCGGTGACAACCGGCAAAATGTTGCCGGATTTCAGCAGAGAAGTCAGTAGCGGGAAGTCTGCTCGGGAATGATAAAATGAAATTTTCAGGGCTATATTGAGTATTAAAAATAAAAATAACTTTGATTATAGCCTGTATTTTCCGAATTAATAATTATCTTTGCGCTGTAAAGCAACGAACTTAATTCGGTATATTCATGAATAAAAAGTATTTAGGATTTGTTATGAAATAATTTGACGTATTAA
>JAITBC010000463.1 GCA_031283785.1 Tannerella sp.
CCTGATGGTGAATGATACGCTCCTGTTGGGCGTTAACGGTTCGATAGCGTTGCAGACTGCCATATATCCCTCGAATGTTACGAATGATACGGTAAAACTGACAGGCAGCAATTCCGAAATACTGAGAATAGATTCGTTGCCGGAAGGCGTATATATCCATGCCTTGCGGGAAGGTACGGCAACCGTATATGCGGTAGCCGCTGATGAGAGCAGGGAAAAAGATTCCTGTATCGTGAAAGTGGTAAGCGTCCCGTCGACAGGGATTCGCCTGAATAAAGACACCCTCCGTATGTATGAAGAAAATGTGGATAGCCTCATTGCTACCGTATTGCCGCTTAATGCTACCGACAAAACGGTAATATGGAGACTCACCGATGTAAATGGGGGGAATATTAATGTAGGGGAGTTTATTGACATAATAAGTTCATCGGCTGACAATGATTCGGTATATAAATTCAAAGCCTTAAAAGCGGATACATTGATTATTTTTGCATTTGCCGAAGATGTAGACCGCGGGTTAAAGGATTCTTGCGTCGTCATAATGAAAGAACAGTTCGTTTATGTGGAATCCGATACAGTATCGGTAGACGGACGGATAAAAATGTCCCTTAAAATACCGGATGAAGTGACTTTCAGAGGCTCTTTCGAATTGCAGCTTCCCAAAGGATTCGGTTTGACTTTAGAAGGAAGCGGCTATAAGACCGAGCTTGCGGACAGCTACAAAGAATCTTCCGGACTGAATATCACAGCCCGGGACGACAGTACCTATTTGTTTGAAATCAGCCCGAAAACAGCCTCTGCAAGCAGTAAACTGCGCACCGCTTCGGATAAAAAGGAGGCGTTGAATATTTATTACACAATCTATGATAATGCGCTGGAAAACAGTACGGCTACGTATGACGCCCGGTTTGTGGATATCGATTTTCTTTTCGACAATGAAACAGAAATTAAAGAAAAACAACTGGATATTAAAATTAAAGTCTTTAAAGATCCGACCGGCAATGAACCTGTCGAGGAAGAAAAGATCATTGCGTATGCGAAAAATCATCGCCTGTATGTGAATACGGCGAAAGCGGAGACGGTTTATGTGTATTCATCAAACGGAAGCCTTGTTTTTGTGAAAAATAAAGCGGAAGGATTGACCATGTTCGAGTTAGCCGCAGAGGATAAGATACTGTTTGTCAAGGGCAGTTCCGGATGGGCACAAAAGGTTGTTACCCGTTAATCAATGTTACAGGAAAGTTCTATCATTAAATTATTTGTATTATGTCGACGAAAAAATTTTTACTTGAAGAGAAAGACATCCCGGCAGCATGGTATAATGTTGTTGCGGATATGGAAAACAAACCGTTACCGCCGCTCAATCCGGCGACGAAACAGCCGTTGAATCCCGAAGACCTGTATCCTGTTTTCGCAAAAGCGCTTATTGAGCAGGAAATGAATCAGGCCGATACATGGATAGAAATACCGGAGGAGATACGTGAAATGTACAGGATATGGCGTCCGACGCCGTTAGTTCGTGCTTATGGACTTGAGAAAGCGCTGGATACGCCGGCGCACATATATTTTAAGAACGAAAGCGTCAGCCCGGTAGGTTCGCATAAACTTAATTCTGCAATTGCGCAGGCGTACTTCTGTAAAAAGGAAGGGATTACGAATATTACTACCGAAACGGGCGCCGGGCAGTGGGGCGCTGCAATGTCGTATGCGGCAAAAGCGTTCGGCCTGGAGCTGGCGGTTTATATGGTGAAGATAAGTTATGAGCAGAAGCCTTACCGCCGTTCTATCATGCAGACCTTCGGAGCGCAGGTGATTGCTTCGCCGAGTATGAGTACAAAAGCCGGACGTAAAATACTGACGGAGCATCCGCAATATATGGGTAGCCTTGGGACGGCAATTTCGGAAGCTATCGAGCTTGCCCTGCAAACGCCTGATTGCCGTTATGTGCTGGGTAGCGTTCTCAATCATGTGGTGCTTCACCAGACCGTGATAGGGCTTGAAGCGGAGAAACAGATGGAGATGGCGGGAGAATACCCGGATGTTGTTGTTGCCTGTTTCGGCGGCGGCTCAAACTTTGGGGGAATAGCGTTCCCTTTCCTGCGCCATAGATTTACGCAGGGGAAAGAAGTGCGCCTTGTTGCGGCCGAGCCGGCGTCGTGTCCCAAGCTTACGCGCGGCGTATTTCAATACGATTTTGGCGATGAGGCGGGGTATACGCCTTTCTTGCCGATGTACACGCTTGGCCATACATTTGCTCCTCCTCATATTCATGCGGGCGGATTACGCTATCACGGCGCGGGAACGATTGTAAGCCAACTGAATAAAGACGGACTGGTAGAAGCCGTAGATATCCGGCAGTTAGATGCTTTTAAAGCCGCCGTACTTTTCGCGCAGACCGAAAGTATTATTCCGGCGCCGGAATCTTCGCATGCAATCGCTGCGGCTATTAGTGAAGCGGAGAGGGCGAAAGAAGAAGGAAAACAAAAAACGATACTGTTCAATCTTTCCGGACACGGCTTGATCGATATGGCTTCGTACGACAGTTATTTTGCAGGCGATTTGCTGAATTACGAATTGACGGAAGCGGATCTGGCAAAAAGCATGGACCCGTTGGAAAAGATTTTATAACTTAATGAAAAAGCCCGTCCGGGCTTTTTCATTCTTTATACATTTCTTTTATTTGTTCGGCATAATTGCGGGCAATCGTCGGCCGGCGTAATTTTAAAGTGTCGGTGAGTTCACCTTTCTCCATCGTGAACGGCTCGGAGAGAAGGGTGAAGCGTTTGATTTTTTCGTATGAAGCAAACCTCTTCTGGCAATTTTCAATAACCGAGCGATAGAAACGTATGATTTCTTCTTTGCCGGTAAGTTCCGTACGGTTGTCGTACGGTATCCCGTTTTCCAGGGCATAATTTTCAAGCGCCTCAAAATCGGGAACGATCAGTGCGCTTACAAATTTATACGTGTCGGCAATGACTACGCATTGCTCGATGTACATATTTCCGGTCAGGCTCATTTCGATGGCCTGCGGGGCGATGTATTTCCCGTTCGATGTTTTGAACAGGTCTTTGATCCGTTCATGGAAAAATAACGTATCCCCTTCGAGCCTGCCGGCGTCGCCGGTGCGGAAAAATCCGTCGTCGGCGAATACTTTTGCCGTTTCTTCAGGTTTGTTATAATAACCCGGGGTAATCGTTTTACCTTTCACTAAAATCTCATTATTACTTTTGTCTATGCGCACTTTGATGCCGGGCATCACCTTGCCGATAGAACCTATTACATAGTTACCGACAGGATAGCAGCATACGGTTGCAGACGTCTCGGTTAGCCCGTATCCGTATAATACCGGCATGTTGACGGACAGTAAGAACCCGGTTATGTGATCGGCAAGCGGCGCTCCTGCTACGGGAAACAGCCGTCCACGGTCTAACCCGATCACTTTTTTCAAAAAAGCAAAGGCCGTCTTATCGTAAAGATGGAATTTGAGTGAGAGCCTGACGGGCGCTTTTATATTTTTGTCTCTGTATTCAAGGATATAACGCCGTCCCGTTTTGACGGCATTAATCAGGATTTTCCTTAAAAGGCCGGGCGAGTGCGCTATTTTTTCCTGAACGCCGACGTATACTTTTTCCCAGAAACGCGGCACATTGCACATGAGCGTCGGACGTACCTCCGGCAATATCTGCCGTATCTTTTTCGGATCCCGGTTGACGGCGATGCTTATTCCTTGAGAAATACACAGGCACGACCATGCTTTCTCGAAAATATGAGTGAGCGGAAGGAAACACATGGATATATCTTTGTCGTTGATCATCGGCAGGCGCAGATCGTGTATTCTCATCACTTCAAGCATGTTTTCATGCGTAAGCATTACGCCTTTGGATTCGCCGGTGGTGCCGGAAGTATAGAGGATCATGGCGATATCCGCCGCCAGGGCTTCGCAGCGGCGTGTTCTCACGCCTGTCTCCGCGTGTGCATTGTCGCCTGACCGTATAAAGTCATCAAAATAGACCGACGTTTTATCATCGGGATGGCGTGCCACGTTGTTGTCGAAGATCACCATATGCCGCAGGAGGTCTCCCGTCTCTTTTTTTACTTTCCACGCATTGTCGTACTGTAGCTGTTCTCCGACGAAAAGCAGGCGTATACGGGCGTCTTCAATGATATACCGTATTTGTTCGGGCGAACTTGTCGCGTACATCGATATTTCAACGGCGCGTATGCCGAATATGCCGAAAGTAGCATAAAAGCACTGGGGCATATTCTGCGCGTATATGCCGATGTTTTCCTGTACTTTGACGCCGTATTCGATCATTGCCTGCGAGGTAAGGCGCACTTTTTCCGCAAAACTGTTCCATGAGACGGTTTCCCATCTTCCGCTTTTGTCGTCGCGGTATAAAAGTTCCTGCCTTCGTCCGTATTTTTCTGCCTGATGATATATTATATCGGCGAGATGACTGTTTGTATATGCCATAATTATATAGTTTTTGAGTTTGGTTTCATAACGACGCCTACGTTTTTTTTCCCGTTCATTTTTATGATAATCGGGTTATCGAAACGTATCAGGCGCAAATACCGGGTCTCTTCGGCTGCCGGTTGCGCATTTAGAAAGTCTTCGTCGAACAGGTCGCCATTCGCCGGGTTAATCGTAAAATATCCGGCGCCGCACGAAGTCAGGTTCTGGAAAAAATGGGTGCCCTGACTTGGGTCGACAGGATAACCGGCAATGCTGCATTCCGCTATCACGCGCGCGTTACTTATGTGCGGCCATTTGACGGGTATGCCGAGCCACGGATCGCTGCTTCCCCAGCGGCCCGGTCCGGCCAGCACATAACTTTCATCTTTTGCGGCCAGTAGCCGGTTCATTTTTTCTATATCGTAAGCGATCAGCCGGTTA
>JAITBC010000013.1 GCA_031283785.1 Tannerella sp.
TGATTGAGGCTCCGAAAGGCGGTTCGACTCCGAACAGCGACAGGTATGTAGCCCTGCGATACGGTCCGCTGATACTGTGCCGCAACTCCGAAACCGACCCCGATTACGACAAACCCGTATCGGTTGTTGCCGATACTGACGGATTTGTCGCTGTCAAACGGGACGCCGACGGCTCTCTGGCGTTTGATGTTCCGACTTCAACGGGTTCAATCCGGATGTTTCCGTACGCTGACGTCAACGGCTGGAACGGCGCAAAAATTCAGACATGGCTGCCGATGCTTGACAGTTAGTTGCGGACGGACAGACGCATCAGCCTGTTTGCGGGGTGTGGAACAGTATTTTGTGATTCATGTTGCCTGTCAGAGCAGTAAAACAATTACGGTTGTGGAAGTATAGTCAATTACGAATACGGTACGAATTTAAAATGAACTATATTTCAAGAAGAAATTTTATCCGGAAGAGTGGCGTTACCATTGCTTCCGGATTACTTGCGAGCCGGATACCGGCAATGGCAAATACAGCGTATTCGCCGTCTGTTCAGCAGACAACCGACGGCATATACCTGTAGATAAAATTTAGACCCCGCATGGGTGAAATCGTTGTACGAACGCGGTGTTCCTACCGTTTACGTCGATTTGTGATATAATGCAACGTTACATATTCATTTTGCATCTATAAAAAGTAAATAATCGGGCAGGAGTCTGTCTGTTTTTGATTTGATTAAATAAATTTATTATGACAAGAAAAGTAGCATTAATTACAGGTATTACGGGGCAGGACGGTTCATTTCTGGCAGAATTATTGATTGACAAAGGATATGAAATTCATGGCGTTATGCAGCGTTCTTCATCTTTTAATACTGCCCGTATCGAACATCTTTATTTTGATGAATGGATAAAGGACATGAAACAGAAACGGTCTGTTGAACTTCATTACGGCGATATGACAGATTCAAGTTCCCTGTTCCGCATAATTCAACAGATACAGCCGAATGAAATATATAATCTTGCGGCTCAAAGCCATGTGAAAGTTTCTTTTGACGTGCCCGAATATACTGCCGAGTGCGATGCTATCGGCACTTTGCGTGTACTGGAAGCTGTCAGAGGCTTGGGTCTGGAACGTAAAACAAAGATATATCAGGCTTCGACATCCGAATTGTTCGGTCTGGTTCAGGAAATTCCGCAAAAAGAGACTACTCCGTTTTATCCTCGTTCGCCTTACGGCGTTGCAAAACAGTATGGTTTCTGGATTACGAAAAATTACAGGGAAGCGTACAATATGTTTGCAATTAACGGAATATTGTTTAATCATGAAAGCGAAAGGCGGGGAGAGACTTTCGTCTCGCGCAAGATAACTCTTGCTGTCGCACGTATGGCGCACGGATTACAGGAACGTTTGTATATGGGAAATCTCAACTCTTTGCGTGACTGGGGATATGCAAAAGATTATGTGGAATGTATGTGGCTGATGATGCAACACGAAAAACCCGAAGATTTTGTGATTGCAACAGGCGAAATGCACTCGGTAAAAGAGTTTTGCAGTCTGGCTTTTGCCGAAATCGGAATAAGGCTCGAATGGAGCGGCGAAGGCGTGAACGAAAAAGGAATCGACAGTAATACGGGGAAGATACTTATCGAAGTTGACCCTAAATTTTTCAGACCGGCTGAGGTGGAACAACTCATGGGCGATCCTACAAAAGCAAAGACTTTGCTGGGATGGAATCCTACTAAAACGCCTTTTTCCGAATTAGTGAAAATTATGGTGGAACATGATTTGAAACACGTTACCAAAAATAAATAATGTCATGGAAAAACAGTCTAAAATATATGTTGCAGGACATCGGGGATTAGTCGGTTCGGCAATATGGAAAAATCTTCAATCGAAAGGATATTCCTGTCTTATCGGAAAAACTTCCGAAGAATTAGACCTCCGCGACAGTTATGCGGTAAAACGGTTTTTCGATACGGAAAATCCCGAATATGTTTTTCTGGCGGCGGCAAAAGTAGGCGGAATTATGGCTAACAATACCTATCGAGCCGATTTTATTTTCGACAATTTGCAGATACAGCAAAATGTTATCGGCGAAAGTTTCAAGCACGGAGTCAAAAAACTTCTGTTCCTCGGCAGTACATGTATATATCCACGTAATGCCAAACAGCCAATGGCGGAAACAGAATTGCTTACTTCGGAATTGGAATACACCAACGAACCGTATGCGATATCTAAAATCGCAGGGCTGAAAATCTGCGAAAGTTTTAATATCCAATATGGAACAGACTATATTGCCGTGATGCCTACCAATTTGTATGGACCTAATGACAATTTCGATTTGGAACAGAGCCATGTCCTGCCTGCGATGATTCGAAAATTTCATCTGGGAAAAAGTCTTATGCAAAACGACTGGACGTCTGTTCGAACTGACCTCAATAAACGTCCGGTAGAAAAAATTACCGGAGAAAATACACAAACCGAAATAATCGCTTTGCTAAATAAATATGGAATAAGCAATAAAAACGTAACCCTTTGGGGAACTGGAGAACCAATGCGTGAGTTTCTGTGGAGCGAAGATATGGCTGATGCTTCGGTCTTTGTTATGGAAAATATAAATTTCAAAGATACGTATCCTCTTGACTGTAAAGAAATACGTAACTGTCATATCAATATAGGTTCGGGAATGGAAATATCCATAAAAGAACTGTCTGTTTTAATATCGAAAACAGTTGGCTACGATGGCGAAATTAAATTTGACGCATCAAAACCGAATGGAACAATGCGAAAACTGACGGATGTGTCAAAACTTAATCGCCTCGGCTGGAAACATAAAGTCGAAATAGACGAAGGTGTGAGAATTTTATATAGATGGTATTCGG
>JAITBC010000090.1 GCA_031283785.1 Tannerella sp.
CCGCAATCGGCGCAAAACAGCTTGCCACATACATCACAACGTCCGGTTCCCTCGTCAAAGTCGATCCCCCGGCCATCATCCTGTACGCGCATATAGAACTTTTTGCCGCATTTATGACAGGTGTACTCCTCGTCTTCAAATCCGCCATCGGATAACATTTCCTCCATTTGCACCTTTACCGCTCCGAGGTCCTAAAAATGCTTATGAATAGGAAAACACGGGCTGGTCTTTTCCGTCCATAAACGAATACTTCTCCCCGTCTATGTGCTGATCGCTTGTTAGAAAGCGCACCTCCCGGTGGTCCGGGTATTCATAGATAAACCAGTGTTTTGCAAGGTTGGCGTTGACCCTTATACGCCGATGGCATAAAAGGTTTGGGTCGCCGCCCCGCACAAGTGTCTGTCCGGCTTCCCTGAAGAACCGTTGCGATTCTTCCTCGTCTATCCGCATGGCTTCGAGGGCGGCCTCTATATTTCCGGGCTTCCCGTCCCATGCCAGGGCATTTTCAAGGTCTCTTTCTTCTTTTTGCTTCAATTTGACACCCCCACTAAAGTCTCAAATATGATACATTTTTATGCATGGTAGGCCAAAAAATGAGCCTTGTCAAGAGAAAAAAGTCCCAAAATTGGGCTAAAAACAGAAAGGTATCCCCTTGGTTAGTGTTACGATGAAAAGAAACATGCGCTCCCGTCCCTTTGCCCGATCCGTCATAAAAGCCGGACGGACTGCGTGACATATACCCCTTTTATACGTTATTATTGAAAATAGTGTTGTTTATTGTGCCTCGCTTGGTCAAATTACGGAATACATGACTAAAACGGGTATGAAATTATTATATTAAAGCTGCCTGGCATCTATTTTAAGGCAAATTTTGCCCATAAAATCAAAGCAAAAATCATGCCAACATGATCAGAATTATAATAAATAACTCATAATACGTTATAAATAATCTCATAATTACGGTCAAACCGAAGGTAATTTGTAACTTGCGGCTTTTTGAATTATTATATATTATGTATGAGAGGGAGTTATAATGTTTGAAAGTGTTAAAATTCCGAAAAAACTAGCCTCCTCGCCTATCAATGAAGTGATCTTTGAGATACGGTATAATGGGAACTACCCGGAGGAAGCTTTGTATGGGATGTTGTTTGATGTGTTTGAGCCGTTTCCTAATAAAAGCACGGCTGAATTTCCAATGATGCAAATTCCCAAGATGATACGGGATAATGACCCTAATTTACGCTATCAAGCCCTGTATAGAGTGGCAAACGACAAATTTGCTTTTTCTATTGGTCCGCATTCGATAGTTTTTTCCGCATTAAAGCCGTATCCCGGATGGGTTGCCTGGTCTCAATTTTTCAATCCGATTTTGGAAACGATTAAATCAAAGTCGATTATCAAGGATGTTGAACGAACCGGGTTGCGTTATTTTAATATTTTGGAAGGTAATATTTTTGATCATATAAATGCAAGTCTCTTTCTGAATGAAAGTCCTGTTACGGCAAGTCCCAGTTCTTTTTATACTGTCTTTGAGCAGAACGGGATATATACTATTCTCAATGTAGGTAATAATGCTATTATAAATGGTAATCAGACGCATGATTCTTTAATAGATGTTGATTGTATACATAGATTCGAGTGTGCGGCTGAAACATTTTTCTCAACATACCAAGCTGTTTTGGAAAAGACTCACCAGGTAAATGAACAGGTTTTTTTCGGTTTGCTCAAAGCGGAGTTGTTGAATACATTTGGCCCGGAGTATTAGTATGTCGGAATTTGCGCAACAGAATATACAATCTTCCGGTTCTATGAGATATTATCGTGGGCCGTTATCGTCTCAATCGGGAGAAATCATTCCCGGATCGTATCTTTGGAATAATCTGTCTCTGGAAGGATATTCAAAGCAAAATTACTATACTACTATTCTCTTTAGATATACTACTGAATTAAATTTTAATCCTCTGTCCAGCACTAAACCGCAAGAATCACCCGAAGGCAGGGTGTTTTCCAGGTATATTGCCGAGGCGATCAAGCGGCATAAGCTGGTAAATCATGTGGATGATTACGATATTACCCCCGCGCAACCGTTTTTAGAAAAGCTTAGATCGTTAATGCATATTGTCATACCCCATATTAGTTTTTACAACGATGCGGTAAAAGCAAGCGTCAATTTTAAGCAAAAGGAATTTATCATTGATTATGACTATGAAGAACCGGAATTCATATTTATATCAACCTTTGAAGACGATATGTTGAAAATAAAAGACGGTAAGATTGACCAATTATATACCATACTGGAGTCTTTTTGATGGATAAGTACCCCGAAGTGCTCCTGCCGCGCCAATCAAATTCTCTTTTGTCTGAGGATGAGGTTTCAAAATACAATTTTGTCAGGGAAACCTTAGAGGATATGTATGTTTTTTTAGCGCAAAATATTCCGCCAAAGGAACTTATACCGAAAATCATCGCTCCGCAGTTATCTGAACGGGAAGTATTCGAACTTTCGGTTTTTTTATACGGTTATTATGATGAATCCCATGTCGGCATTAGAGTATTCGATGATTCATTATATGCTCTTTGGACACCCGAACTATCCGATATACCGGCATATAGCATCAAATATTCACAAAGAACCGCGTTTCCTTTATATTTAAACGCCGAAAAGCTCCATAAAAAGCCGATAGATTTCAATGATAAACCGTTGTTTTTTTCATTTTCACACAAGCCGACCCGTGCTAATTACTGGCATTTTCAGTTTTATACCAAAGATAGTGAAGGTAATTGTATTCCTAGAGATAAGAGTAATCAGCATTTGAAACGCCTTGCAAAACATATTTTGGAACAGTATGTCATGAAAGCTATATGTCCGAAATCAGATGTCAATAAATTTCAATTCCATATCCAGGAATTCCTGGCGGGTACTGCTCTTTAATATCATACGAAACTGTATTATTTACCGATACTATAAGCAAGCGGAGGTTTTTTATGAAAGATTATTTTACCGAGAAGCAACGCGAGAACATACGCTATTTTGACGAGAACCTCGACAAACTGCTCGCTGACCCTCTTATGAAAATGAAACATGTCATAATACACGATCGGCAGATT
>JAITBC010000284.1 GCA_031283785.1 Tannerella sp.
CTATTACATCAAAATACCTTACGATAATTAAAAATATGCATAGAGACCGCACTGTAAATTTCCCGAGACGCACCTGTAATTTTTCCGAAACTGCCAAATTTTTTGGTTGCGGATTTTAGATAAACAATTATGAAAGAAAAAACATTATTTTTATTTGGAATAACAAAAAAACCATTATTTTTGCCCCGTATTACGAAAGTATTATATGCGACATGGGGAATGCAGCCTCGTGCGACGGTATAATACTTTCTTTCATTATATGCAGGTCACCGCACCCTTGAGACGGTTTATAAAAAAATCCATTATTTTTTCTGTTTGGAATAAAAAAATCATTATCTTTACCACGCATTACGAAAGTATTATATGCGACATGAGTCATGCAGCTCGTGCGACGGTATAATACTTTCTTTCGTTATATACGGGTCGCCGTACTCCTGAGACGGTTCATAAAAAAATCCATTATTTTTTTGTTTGGAATAAAAAAATCATTATCTTCGCCACGCATTACGAAAGTATTATATGCGACATGAGTTGTGTAGCTCGTGCGACGGTATAATACTTTCTTTCGTTATATACGGGTCGCTGTACTCCTGAGATAGTTTGTGATCGTATATGCCGTCAGCCGCCGCCCGTTCACCGGATCAGTCGAATCCTCCAGCCCTATATAAATACGCCGCCCGCCGCCATCGTATTGCGCATCACCTGTTCCAGCTTCGTCTCAGCCTGCGCCTGAAACGCCGACGTATATTCTCCCATCAGGGCGTCCACCTCCCTCAACGAATCCGCGACGTTCCGAATACCGTCAACCGTCTGATTCATCCTGAAGAACCTCTCATGCAACCTCTCCGCCGCCGTCGAAGCATAATTCAACTCCGCCGACACCCCCTGCAAAGATTTGCGTATCTCGGCAGGAATATTCCCGCCGACCGCCTCTATCTTAAGCCTTATCTTAGTCTCTTCCGCCATGTTTTTTAAATTGATAATTGATAATTGTTGATTATCAATTATTCTTTGTCAATTATCATTTTTTTTTGTTTCTTTGCAACATAATTTTTAATTCAATCGCTATGTTAAACGACATAATAATACTGTTTTATAAAATTGGCATGATCGTCGGCCCTATACTCGGCCTCATTATCGGCATTTATCTCGGCAACGTGATCAACCGCGAAGCCGGCGACAGCATTCCCGACGAAATCAAACGATGCTTGAGAAGCAGCGATCCAGAGAGAAAAAAAACAGATCGTCCCCAAAAGGAAGAACTTGGATAAGGGACAGGTGATTCTGCCTGCCGGGAAATCCCGGCAGTAAAAAAAGAGTTCCGAATGTCTGTTATTTCTGTTTTGTAAAAGTATAATAAGCTTATTCGTGTCAGGCATGAATTCGGGAGCATGCCATCTCCGCCACGGTTTTCAGGCCGTAAAGGCACGTTATCAACCGGGCGCCGGCTTCGTGTCATTATGTGGTAAAGAAAGAAATGTGTATGTCGGTAGAGGGACAAAAATCATAAATGCCTTCAGTTTACCCCAGAGATTACAGATGGTTTCCTCGGGACGCCGTTTTAAAAGTTCGGAAACAGATTTGCCTTTTTCAACAAACTGATTGATGGCATGTGCTATCTGAAGCAGAGCATAATAGTTTTGCAGGGCAGGATATGAGTTTCTGCTGTATTTGTGAGATAATTCATAATCGCCACACTTCTGTGTGTTAAATCCCTCATTTTCAATCTTCCATCGTAGACATCCGGAGAAGGCGATGATAACTATTCTACTTCGAGTATACATACAACTCACGCATATGCACAAAGTTAGCATAAAATCTTCAATTACACACAAACCTTTAGATTTGCATTCGGATAAAAATTTCCTTCAAAATCTATCGGGGAAAGGTACAAACAAATTCAAAACAAACCTCTGTTCCGGATGCTGTTTTTTCTCCTCTGTTGCCATACCGTTCTCGGATTTTTAGTGATGATTAAATTGATTACTTATCGTTTTTAAAAAGCCCGCCGCCTTTCAGGCAAAAGCTCGCCTGCTTTTGGACAAAAGCCCGCGGGCTTTTTAACTGCCGGATATTTACCTTCGGATGCACGACTTCGGAGTGTATCCTTCCCTTGCCAAAGGGCAATTTATCCGAAGAAGAAATTCGGACGCTAAATTACAAAAGATTTTTTCAATACGGTCAGTACTATACTGTGCGCGGCATGATTTTGTGACATGGTTACCGGATATATGGCTTCGTACCGCACAATGACGGACAAGCCTGCTGTTATTGCGGTGGTAGAGACGCACGGCCGTGCGTCTCTACGTCTCTCCGGAGATCACTATTTTACACCGCGTATAGTATAATACAAAATGCAGCATAGAGTGGCACTGATTTTATTCCGTTTTCAAATCCGAAATTCTTTTTGGATTTCATGCAAACATACGGTTATCTATGAAAAAATCAAAACTGAACGTATTTTTTCATAGATAAGCATGTATGATGAGACTGTTTAAATATGGTCACAATTTTTTATAGAAACTTTCTTTCTCGCTACTTCCCCTGCAATCCAATCGCCTACATCCGAAGTGCCGTATGACTTGCTGTTCTGCGAAATGTCTTCGGTAACGATGCCGGCGTCCATTGATGCGGCGACGGCTTCACGTATAGCGCTCCCCTCGTCTTGCAGGTCGAACGCATATTCGAACATCAGCGCCGCCGATAAAACGGCAGCCAGTGGGTTTGCAATATTCTTGCCGGCTGCCTGCGGATAAGAACCGTGAATAGGCTCGAATACGGAAGTGTATACTCCGACGGAGGCAGAGGGTAGCATACCTAACGAGCCGGTGATCACGGAGGCTTCGTCCGTTAAAATATCGCCGAACATGTTTTCCGTCACCATCACATCAAAACTTCCCGGCCACTGCACTAATCTCATCGCGGCATTGTCAACAAACATATATTCGGTTTCCACTTCGGGAAATTCTTTTTCGATATCCTGCGCCGTTTCGCGCCACAAACGTGATGTCGCCAGAACATTCGCCTTATCGACAACCGTCAGTTTTTTGCGACGGCGAACGGCATAACCGTATGCCAGACGGACGATACGTTCTATTTCTTCACGCGAATATACGCAGGTGTCGTAAGCGATATTACCGTCTTCGCTACGTCCCTGCGGACGACCGAAATAAAGTCCGCCCGTAAGTTCACGAATACACATAAAATCAACGCCTTCCACCAAATCCGCGCGTAAGGGCGACTTATGCAACAACGACGGAAAGGTGGTCACAGGACGGATATTGGCATATAATCCCAATCTCTTACGCATAGCAAGCAATCCCTGTTCGGGACGCACTTTTGCGGTAGGGTCATTATCATATTCCGGAGAGCCGATAGCGCCGAACAGCACGGCGTCGCTCCGCATACAAAGAGCATGCGTTTCTTCCGGATACGGCCGGCCGGTTACCTCTATTGCACATGCGCCTACCGGAGCCGTCTCACAGTTTAGTTCATGATTATACTTTCCGCAAACAGCCTTCACTACTTTTACCGCCTGTTCAACAATTTCCGGGCCGATACCATCGCCCGGCAATACTGCTACATTCAATTTCATCCCGTCTTACTGTCTGTTATAACGTATATATTTAGGTTCCATCGGCACATAAGAATCATCATCCCAGAGGGCGCTCGTTAACATTAAATCCGCGCTGTACCGGTTACATGCAATCGGCACGTTATGAACCCGGCACTGACGCAACAGCATCTGGATATCCGCCTCGTGCGGCTGCGGATTGAGGTCGTCTATCAGAAATATGGCCAAATCTATTTTTTTGCGTACAACCATAGCGGCAATCTCCGCATCGCCTCCCATCGGGCCGGAGTGCATACACTGTATATTACAGACATCTACGCCTTTTCCTTCAAACGCTTTACTTATCAGATTTCCCGTAGTTCCCGTACATACTAAATTATGTTCCGATAAAAAGTGAACATTATGGACTGCCCATTCTATCATATCCGCTTTACGGTTATCATGCGCTACGAGCGCTATCGTCAATTTTCTATTCATCGTCTTTCTATTTTATGTTAAAAACTCAATTTTCTATCTTATTCAGCATCTTCACCGTCGCTTTTATTGCGGCTTCAATCTGGTCGGCATCCAGGCCCCGCGTTTTAAATTCGACGCCTTCGTGACGCCAGGTAATGATCGTCTGCACGAATGCATCCGTACGCCCGCCGGGAGGTATTGTAACGGCATAATTCGTAAGCATAGGGAACGGGCGGTTAAGCGATTTATAGATCTTACGCAATGCACGAACAAAAGCGTCGTACTGACCGTCGCCGGTTGCCGTATTTTCATAGGCGACGCCGTCGATTTCGACCTTCAATGTAGCGACAGGTCTCAATCCTTGCGCCAAAGATAAGGAATAATTTAATATCCTGATCTTATTTTCCTGTATATCGTGACGAAGGACATCGGAAATAATATACGGGAGGTCTTCCTGCGTCAATATTTCTTTTTTATCTCCAAGTTCTATCACGCGTTGCGTCACTTTGCGCATGGACGCTTCATCAAGGTCTATCCCGAGCGCTTCCAGATTCTTGCGGATATTGGCATTGCCGGAAGTCTTCCCCAGGGCATACTCGCGCGTACGGCCGAAACGCTCCGGGATAAGCGAATTGCAATAAAGGTTATTCTTACTGTCGCCGTCGGCATGAACTCCTGCACACTGCGTAAAGACATTTTCTCCGATGACAGGCTGGTTCGGGGCTATACGGATGCCGGAATACATTTCGACACTTTTGCTCACATGATTGATTTTATATTCTACAATATTCGTTTTTTCTTCCAACTGATCATGGATAACGGCTATGACACTGCTCAACGGTGCATTCCCGGCGCGTTCGCCAAGTCCGTTGACCGTCACATGAACGCCTTTAACACCAGCGCGTATTGCAGAATAGACATTCGCCACGGCCAGACCATAGTCATTATGAGCGTGAAAATCGAAGTGTAATTCGGGATAATGCTCCACCATATCTTTACAGTACCTGTACGTCTTTTCCGGATTCAGTATACCCAGCGTATCCGGCAGCATAAAACGATGGACGCGCTGACAGCGCAACGAATCAAGCAGCTGATGGACATAACCGGGAGAATCCCGTATACCGTCCGACCAGTCTTCAAGATATATATTTACATCTATGCCCATTTCGCCGGCCAGTGCGATCTGTCCGGAAATATCCTTAATGTGCTGTTCCGGCGTCTTCTTCAATTGTCCGGCAACATGCTCCAGAGAGCCTTTGCACAACAGGTTCACCACACGACATCCGGCATCCTTAATCCACTTCAATGACAATCCGTTATCAATAAAACCCAAAACCTCAAGACGATCAAGGTATCCTTTCTGTGCAGCCCATTCGGACAAACTTCCGACAGCTTCAAACTCCCCGTCCGACACACGTGCGGAAGCAACCTCCACGCGATCGACATTCAACTCTTTAATCAACAACCGCGCGATGGATTTTTTCTCGTGCACTGAAAATGAAACTCCGTTCGTCTGTTCCCCGTCACGAAGCGTCGTGTCCATTATTTCTATCATAACTATTATTTTTTATCCGAACCTGTCGTTTTCATACTCTTCTATTTTCCACTTGTTTGTCAGTAAAAAATCAATATCATCCAGCCCGTTCATCAGACAATGTTTTTTATAGGCGTTAATTTCAAAATCCTCGCTTTTCCCTGTCGCCAGGTTTGTTATCCGCTGTTCCGGCAGATTCACCTCCACCTCTGTCTTGGGATCATTATCAACAGACGCGAAGAGTTCCGCAAGAAACGGCTCGCTTACGACGACAGGAAGGACGCCGTTGTTCAGTTCATTATTCTTGTGAATATCCGCGAAAAAGCTCGATACGACAACACGAAATCCATATCCGGCAATTGCCCAGGCTGCATGCTCGCGGCTCGAACCGCATCCGAAATTCTTCCCTGCAACGAGAATCTTTCCGCTATAACGCGGGGCGTTCAGCACGAACGTGCCAATCTTATTCCCCTGTTTGTCGTAACGCCAGTCACGAAACAGATTCTCTCCAAACCCTTCCTTCGTTGTCGCTTTAAGAAAGCGCGACGGAATAATCTGGTCCGTATCCACATTTTCCAGCGGAAGAGGAATACAGGTACTGCGTAATATTTCAAATTTTTCTTTCATCTTTAATTTTAAAATCATTTATTCATGAGTAAACCTTCAAAAATTAGCCCCTGAGCACTGTTCTCGGATCCGTCACTTTCCCTGTTATTGCGGCAGCGGCTGCCGTAAGAGGACTTGCAAGCAACGTTCTTGAGCCTGGCCCCTGGCGTCCTTCGAAATTACGGTTCGATGTCGATACGGCATATTTGCCGGCAGGAACTTTATCATCGTTCATTGCAAGGCATGCCGAACATCCCGGCTGACGAAGTTCAAATCCCGCCTCTTCAAATACTTTATCAAGACCTTCTTCACGAATCTGTGCATCTACCAACCACGAACCGGGGACAAGCCATGCCGTGACATTCGGCGCTTTTTTCCGTCCTTTCACTATTGATGCGAACATCCTGAAATCTTCGATACGGCCATTCGTACACGAACCTAAAAATACATAATCTACGGGCTTACCTGTCAGCAGGTCTCCTTCGTCAAAACCCATATATTCAAGCGCCTTCCTGTACGATGCGCGTCCGGCTTCCGGCATCGTACAGGCCAATGGAATCGCTTGTGTGATTCCTGTTCCCATACCGGGATTCGTACCGTACGTAATCATCGGCTCGATATCTTCGGCATGAAACTCTACCTCTCTGTCGAACACCGCATCGTCGTCGCTTCGAAGCGTCTTCCAGTAAGCGACAGCCTTATCCCAGGCCTCTCCCTGAGGTGCGTATTCTCGATCTTTTATATAGGTAAACGTTGTTTCGTCGGGCGCTACCATACCGCCACGTGCGCCCATTTCTATCGACAGATTACATAATGTAAGGCGTCCTTCCATACTAAGACTGCGTACTGCCGAGCCGGCATATTCAACAAAATAGCCGGTCGCCCCGCCGGTTGTCATCTTTGACATCACATAGAGCGCTACATCTTTTGCGGTAACGCCCTCGCCCGACACGCCTTCTATGCGGACTCGCATGGTTTTCGGCTTTTGCTGCAAGATGCATTGCGAAGCAAGCGCCATCTCTACTTCGCTCGTTCCTATTCCAAAAGCGACAGCACCAAGCGCTCCGTGCGTAGAGGTATGGCTGTCGCCGCAAACGACGGTCATTCCGGGAAGCGTCAGGCCTCTTTCCGGACCGACGACATGGATGATCCCGTTCTTCGCGTGCATCATCCCGAAATAAGTCAGGCCGAAATCCGACGCATTTTTCTCAAGCGTATCCACCTGCGTTTTTGACACGGGATCTTCGATCGGTTTATCCTGGTCGTGCGTAGGCGTATTATGGTCGGGCATACAGAATATCCGTTCCGGACGTAACGGTTTCAGTCCCCTTTCCCTAAGACCGGCAAAAGCTTGCGGACTTGTAACCTCATGACAGTATAGCCTGTCTACATACAGTTGCGCAGGGCCGTTTTCAACAGTGACGACTACGTGCGAATCCCATATCTTATCAAATAATGTATTCATATACTTATAATTTACATTTAGACTGCAAAGATAAATGTCTGTCCTTATTTTACAAATTTATTAATCGCATCAATAAAAGCCTCTACCGAAGCTGCAATGATATCGGTATGAGCTGCAAACCCATAATAAATATTTCCGTCGTAAGCGACCTGCATATGCACTTTCCCGATATCATCGCTTCCTTTATTTATGGCCTGAATGAGAAATTCCTGAATAGTCATCTGACGGTGTATGATCATTTTAACCGCTTTTATCGCTGCATCGACCGGGCCGTTGCCGGAAGCGGCAGCTTCAAACTTCTCTCCTGCGATATTCAAGCAAACGCTTGCTACGGGACGTATTCCGACGCCGGAGGTGACCTGCATATATTCCAGTTTAATACGATGCGAGGCTTTACGACCTTCGCCGACGAGCATCAGGATATCGTCATCGCTGATATCTTTTTTACGATCGGCCAGATGTAGGAAATCCCGGTAAACCTTATCCAGTTTTTCCTGGTCAAGGTCTACGTCAAGGTCTACGCCAAGCGTCTGCAGGCGATGTTTCAATGCTGCGCGTCCGCTCCTTGCCGTAAGGACGATGGAGTTGTCGTCGATTCCCACATCTTTAGGATCCATAATCTCGTACGTCTGCACGTTTTTCAACACTCCGTCCTGGTGGATGCCGGATGAGTGGGCGAACGCATTACGTCCTACGACTGCTTTATTCGGTTGAACAGGCATATTCATCAGGCTTGAAATCATGCGGCTTGTCGAATAGATTTTTTGTGTGTTGACGTTCGTTTCCAAGCCGAGGCGCCGATGGCATTTCAGGATCATCGCTACTTCTTCCAGTGAGGTATTGCCTGCACGTTCGCCGATGCCGTTGATCGTCACCTCCGCCTGTCGAGCGCCGTTTGTGATGCCGGCTATCGTATTTGCCGTAGCCATTCCAAGGTCGTTATGGCAGTGCGTTGATATAATTGTCCGGTCGATGCCGTCAACGTGTTCCATGAGATACTTGATTTTGTCGCCAAATTCCTGTGGCAGGCAATATCCCGTCGTATCGGGAATATTTACGACCGTTGCTCCGGCTTTTATCACTGCCTCCACGACGCGTGCAAGATATTCATTGTCGGTACGTCCGGCATCTTCACAATAAAATTCTACATCTTCGACATACTTACGGGCATATCGAGTTGCAGCGACGGCGCGTTGCAGAATCTCTTCCTGCGTAGATTTAAATTTATATCTGATATGATATTCCGATGTTCCTATTCCCGTATGTATGCGTTTATGTTTGGCATGTCTCAATGCTTCGGCGGCAACGTCGATATCTTTCTCCACTCCGCGTGTGAGAGCGCAAATCGTCGGCCACGTAACGGCTTTCGAAATCTCGACTACCGAATTAAAATCACCCGGACTGGAGACGGGGAATCCGGCCTCGATTACGTCTACGCCCAACGTTTCGAGGGCCTTCGCTACCTCTATCTTCTCTACCGTATTTAACTGACATCCCGGCACTTGCTCTCCATCGCGCAGCGTCGTATCAAATATAAATAATCTGTCCATTTCTCTTTTCTTTTAATATTATATCTTCATTCAACTTTTTCTCCAGGTGCAAAAAAAACCTTTCTCATCATGGCAGTGAGAAAGGTTTTATATATCAGTATACGTACACATATCTCACATCCTGTTCCGCCACAAGAGCAACAGAATAGAAATAATGCTAATAATCAAACCGTTATGTGATGTATACCGTATCATAGTTTATCTTTTTGCTGTGCAAAGATACATATAATTTTCAATCAAATAACATAAACAGAAACTTTTTTTACCATTCTCATTATAAACAGAAAAAATTATCGCTTCTATCATTTTATTTTGAAAGATAAATGATGTATTTCCGTTAATTATTCTCAGGGCGAAGCCGGCGGACGACGGCGCCGGCACGCCACATTTCACTCTCGCGCAGTGCGGCCAGCTCTTTATTCAGTTTTTCGCGGTAGTCGGGCTGGGAATTTGCGTCGATTGATCGTTGCGCCTCGTTTCCGCAGGCTACTTCCTGATAGAGTTTTTCAAAAACCGGTTTCGTCGCGTCGTGGAACGGCCCCATCCAGTCCAGGGCGCCACGTTGCGCGGTAGTCGAACAGTTGGCGTACATCCAGTCCATACCGTTTTCGGCAAACAATGGCATGAGCGACTGCGTCAGTTCTTCCACCGTTTCGTTGAACGCTTCCGACGGCGAATGTCCGTTTTCGCGTAACGTTTCGTACTGTGCAAGTAAAAGCCCCTGAATAGCGCCCATCAGCGTTCCGCGTTCGCCCGTCAGGTCAGAATAGACTTCTTTCCGGAAAGTTGTTTCGAATAAATAGCCTGACCCTACACCGATCCCAAGGGCGACGGCTCGTTCTTTCGCACGTCCCGTCGCATCCTGAAAGATGGCATACGAGGAGTTCAGTCCGCGTCCCTGCAGAAACATCCGTCGCAGGGAGGTGCCCGAACCTTTCGGAGCGACCAGAATCACATCGACATCGTCAGGGGGTACGATCTTTGTACGTTCCTTGTAGGTGATGGCAAAGCCATGCGAAAAATACAGCGCCTTGCCTGCCGTAAGATGTCTGCTGACGGTCGGCCATAGTTCCGTCTGTGCAGCGTCCGAGAGCAGATACTGTATGACGGTTGCCCGCCGGCAGGCCTCGTCGATTTCAAACAGCGTCTCTCCCGGCAGCCAGCCGTCGGAGATGGCCTTCTCCCATGTTTTACCTCCCTTGCGCTGGCCGACGATAACGTTAAAGCCGTTATCACGCAAATTCAGGCTTTGCCCCGGACCCTGCACGCCATAACCGATTACGGCGATGGTTTCGTCCTTCAATACTTCTCTTGCTTTTTCCAATGGAAATTCCTCACGGGTAACGACATTCTCATCTACCCCTCCAAAATTAATTATTGCCATTTTCGTTACATTAATATATTATGTTAGTAAATCAAATTCATCGTACAGTCCATTCCGCGGCAGCACGGCAAATCGCCTTTCCTTCGCGACATATGGCCATGCAGTAGCTGTCGGCCGCCGTTTCTTTCTTATGCAATGTGAGCGGCATACCATACCTGCCTTCGGAGATATACGCAATCTCGAAACGTTGCACTTCTTTGCGGGTAAACAAATCCAAATCAAAGAGATCGAGCAAATGCTCCATATACTTGATACTGTTGAAATGCCCGTTTATATCCAGATCGCTGTATTTAACTTCATAGGGCACGCCGTCCGTCCCGTCTTCCGCCGGGCTTATTTTCCCCGGCTTTCCGACAGGGCAGCGCCTGTCTGCCGTGACGTAAGCGCTCAACGCCTCAACGTCCAGCAGCGACGGACGGCGCGTCTGCATATCTATGGCCGCCCAGATCGAACGGGCATGGACGACGGGCGTGCCGGCGGCGTCGACGAGTTCAAAACAGCGGCACGTAGAAACCCTCCCCACCTCATCTATCCACGTATACAGCACGACCGGCTCCGAAAGCTCCGGATAGCGGGCTATTTCCATTGCCAGACGCGAGAGCACCCATACCGCACGCTTTTCCGTCATATCGCCAAAGCCGAATCCGCGCAGTGAGGCATGGTTGGATGCTGCATGCAGCATATAGTTGCCGATCATGGGGATCGTAACTCTGCCGCGGAAATCGAGCAGATACGATTCCGTAATAAAGCGGTATTCTCCTGTTTTCGCGAGTGGCGTCATTTCTTTTTCCTTATTTTTTCTTCGACCGAAGCCAGCATGTCGCTCAGCCGTTCGACCTTACTTTTCGTTATTGCGATACGTCCCGAACGTATAAACTGCAGGACGCCGGTGCGTTCGCTCAATTCACGAAACAGCGCCTGCGTCTCTTCGTAGTGGCCGTTCTTTTCCAGAACTACGCACGTCTCATTTATATCCAGCACGCGGGCGTCATACTTGCGAATCAGATCCTCCACGCCGTCCATTTTAACGAACAGCTCCGTACTGAGCTTGTAAAGGGCTATTTCCTGGTGTACCAGATCTTCATCCGTATTATAATAAGCTTTCAGGATATCAACGCGCTTATCGATCTGCTTCACGATCTTCTCGATCGTCGTTTCATCGGCAAAGGTAGTAATCGTAAACTTGTGAATCCCGGCAATCGCCGACGGTGAGACGGAAAGCGTCTCTATATTCAACTGCCGGCGGGTGAATATAATTGCAATCTGATTAAGCAGGCCTACCGTATTTTCCGAGAAAATGATCACGGTAAAAAGTTTTTTATTCTCCGCACACATACATATATTTTTTAATAAAGCATTTCGGTAATACATCCTCCTGCGGGTACCATCGGATACACCTTGCCGCTGTTCTCGACATGGGCGACCAGGAGATACGCCCCGCGGTAAGCGAGCATCTCACTTATCGCATCGTCCAGTTCTTCGCGTTTTCGTATTTCACGCGCTCCCGTCCCGAAAGCTTTTGCGAGAGATACGAAATCGGGATTCTCCATTTTCGTATATGAATAACGTTCGTGAAAGAAAAGTTCCTGCCACTGACGTACCATACCGAGATAATTATTATTCAAGAGGATGATTTTAATATCCAGCTTTTCCTGCATAATCGTCCCCAGCTCCTGCAACGTCATCTGCAGGCCTCCATCCCCGACGAAGAGGCAGACCGTCCGGTCGGGAGCGCCTATCTTGGCGCCAACGGAAGCCGGCAGGCCGAAGCCCATCGTGCCGAGACCTCCGGAAGTGACGACGCTTCGCGTTTGCGTGTATTTAAAATAACGCACGCCCATCATCTGGTTCTGCCCGACGTCGGTGACAAGCACTGCCCTGTTGCCGGTAGCTTCCGAGACGCGGTGGACGATCTCGCCCATATGCAGGGGGCATCCGGCGGCGGCGGGATGTTCGGCGGCGGCGGGAAACACTTCTTTTTTTATCACTTTCCCGTACTCTTCTTCCTCGTCGGCGGCAAACGAGGCTATCCATCCGTCATGTTCGGCAGGCTCCAGCAGTTCGGCGATCTCATGCAAAGTGACTTTCGCATCGCCCAGCACCTTTACGTCGACCATGACATTCTTGCCGACTTCCGAGTTGTCGATATCAAGATGTATGACCTTTGCCTGTTTTGCATAGGTTGCAAGATTGCCCGTCACACGGTCGTCGAAACGCATACCGACGGCAATCAGCACATCACACTCGTTGGTCTTGCGGTTCGGGCCTATGTTGCCGTGCATGCCGAGCATCCCCTTATTCAGCCGGTAAGCGGAGGGCATGGCAGAGAGGCCGAGCATTGTCGAGGCTGCCGGTATGTCGGCCTTCTCCAGAAAACGTTTCAACGCCTCTTCCGCACCACTCAGGATGACGCCCTGCCCGACGAGGGCGAAGGGTCGCTTCGCACGATTTATCAGCTCTGCAGCTTCTTCAATCCGCTCACGGTTAATATCCGGCCAGGGCTGGTAACTGCGGATGAAATCAACGGGCGTATAGGAATAGTCCGTCATGCCTACCTGCGCATCCTTGGCTATATCGATCACAACGGGACCGGGACGACCGGTCGACGCGATATAAAATGCGCGCGACACCGCCCAGGCAACGTCGTCGGCACGCCTGACCTGATAAGCCCATTTCGTTATAGGAAGCGTAATCCCTATCACATCCACTTCCTGAAACGCATCCGTACCAAGCAACGACGACGGCACTTGACCGGTGATGACCACCACAGGCGTACTGTCAAGCATAGCATCGGCAATGCCGGTTATCGTATTGGTAGCGCCCGGACCGGACGTCACCAGCGCCACGCCAACTTTCCCGCTCACACGGGCATAACCCTGAGCGGCATGGGTAGCCCCCTGTTCGTGACGTACCAGCACATGGCGCAACCTGTCACTGTAATCATACAGTATATCATAAATCGGAATAGCCTGCCCGCCCGGATAACCGAAGACACATTCTACGCCTTCCGCAATCAAGGTGCGAAGTAAAGCCTCCGAACCTGTAATTTTATTCTTCTCCATAATCACACTTTTTTTTCTCCACAATGCGGTCTCCATCTTTATCCACAATCATGAAGCGGTCTTTATCCTTATCCCTCATCATGAAGCGGTCTTTATCCATATCACGATCTTATTTTCCTGTTTTTATTCCAGCGTTCTCACGCCGCCTTTATCTGCCGAAGCGACCATCTTTGCATAAATCTGCAAGGCTTTGGAGACGTTTCTTTCGCGGACGGGCTTCCAGGCATACCGTCCTTTGCCGTCTTCCTCTTTGCGGCGAAAGGCAAGCTCCTCATCGCTCAGTTTAACGTTGATCGTCCTTCCGGGGATATCTATTTCTATCAAATCTCCATCTTTCACGAGGCCTATTGCGCCGCCGGAAGCCGCTTCCGGAGATACGTGCCCGATGCTCAGGCCGGATGTGCCGCCACTGAAGCGTCCGTCGGTCACGAGTGCACATTCCCGGTCGAGATGCATCGATTTTATGTACGACGTGGGATAGAGCATCTCCTGCATGCCGGGGCCGCCTTTCGGACCTTCGTACACGATGACGACAACATCGCCGCTGCGGATACGTCCGCCCAGTATGCCGTCGCAGGCTGCCTCCTGGGAATGGAAAACGCGGGCCGGGCCGACGAAGCGCCCTACACCGGCGGCGGGATGTTCGGTGATGCCGGCGGTCTTCACTACACATCCGTCGGGCGCAATATTACCCTTCAGGACGGCAAGGCCGCCGTCCGTCGAATAGGCATGTGCCGCATCGCGGATGCAGCCGCCCGTGCGGTCGTTGTCCGGCGTATCATAATACGCAGCCTGAGATGCCATCGACAGGCTGAACTTCCCGCCCGGAGCGCTTAGGCAGGTCATCAATGCACGTTCCGAGAGGGCAGGGCTTTCAATGTCGCACGTCGCGATAGCACGTCCGAGCGTCATCCCGTCCACACGCACGGCCGACAGGTCAAGCAGTCCGCCTTTTGCCAGTTCGCCCATGATGGAAAGCACGCCTCCCGCGCGGTTAACGTCCTGCATGTGATACTTGCGCGTGTTCGGTGCAACCTTGCACAGGCATGGCGTACGGCGAGAGAGGGCGTCAATATCATCCAACGTAAAATCCACTCCCGCTTCGGCGGCGATTGCCAGAAGATGAAGCACCGTATTGGTCGATCCTCCCATTGCGATATCAAGCGTCATGGCATTGAGGAATGCCCGGCGGGCGGCGATAGTCAGCGGCAGGACGGACGTATCTCCGTCGCGGTAATAGCGGTATGCATTCTCGACCGTCAGTCGTGCCGCATCGCGAAACATGCGGAGGCGGTTCTCATGCGTCGCGACAACCGTCCCGTTGCCGGGCAGGGCAAAACCGATCGCTTCATTCAGGCAGTTCATCGAATTTGCAGTAAACATGCCGGAACAGCTGCCACACGTCGGGCAGGCATGTTTCTCGATCGCGGCCACCTCCCGGTCGCCGACAGTCGGGTCGGCCGATTTAATCATTGCATCTATCAGGTCAAGCTGCTCGTCGCCCAGCCTGCCGGCCTCCATCGGCCCGCCGGAGACGAAAACGGACGGGATATTCAGGCGAACGGCCGCCATGAGCATGCCGGGCGTAATCTTATCGCAATTACTGATGCAAATCATCGCATCCGCCTTATGTGCATTCACCATATACTCCACACTGTCGGCAATCAAATCGCGCGAAGGCAGCGAATAAAGCATCCCGTCATGCCCCATCGCAATGCCGTCGTCAATGGCTATCGTATTAAATTCCGCCGCAAAACAGCCGAGTTTCTCTATCTCGCCCTTCACGAACTGACCCACGTCATGCAGATGAACATGACCGGGCACAAACTGCGTGAACGAATTCACGATCGCGATGACCGGCTTTCCCATTTGCTCCATTTTCATCCCGTTAGCCTTCCACAAAGCCCGCGCGCCGGCCATCCGACGCCCCTGCATACAAATCGAACTGCGTAATTCCATACATTATCCTTTTTTTTCTAAAAACCCTGACAAAAAAAACCTTCCTCTACCGTAAGAGAAAGGTTTTCTAAAATGTTCCGTAATCATACACAACCCCCTCTCACGACGCACACGGGCACAAGACCACGTCAACGTCAACCGAAATAAATATCGAAAGGTTATAAATAGCAATCATACGTACCGCTTTTTTTTAAATTTGACGGCAAAGATACAACTTCTTTTATTAACACCAAGCCATTCAATAAAAATTTCAGCGCCCCTCTGCCTGTTCGGATTCAACTTTCGCCGCCGTCCCTGCGGGAAGAAAGATACAGCTGGGATAACAACCGTTCTTTAAAAATATGCTTTTTAAGGACGGCAGAAAATTAAAAAAAAGCAATCCTGTTCACGGCGTTATTTTGTGATTTGCAATAAAATGCGCTATCTTTGTTCGACTAATTAAAATCGTATAACAGCAATAGTTTATGGAAACAAAAAAGCAAAACAGCGAACATCCGAAGCCGTGTGTCATCGCGAACCCGATATACGACACCGTATTCAAAGCTCTCGAGAAAAAGGGAACCGTTATCGAAGAGCAAACCAAAACACTCGAAGAACAGGACAGACAACTCGCCGAGTTTAAACACCTGCTGAACACAAAATAATTTACCGTATGCCCCCTCCCCCATGCGCAAGATTCAAAACGCACTCCGGACAGAGAACCGAACGGCGACGGCACCGTTTAATTTAAAAACACGATGAAGATTTACATGAAATTTGTTGAATTAACAATCGCACACACACATGGAGGCCGGCGGCGGATAAGAACCTTTCGCAATATTTCATAGAGAAAAAAGATAATTCACTGCAACTTCTTGAAGCACAAACAAAGAACACTGTTATGAAAAAAGGATGTTTTTTACTTCTGGCAACCGTATTCCTGATCTATAGCTATCAGGCATACAACGTGATTGAGACTTACGCGAATGATGATATAAAAATCAAACGGTCGGCCGGGCTGTCGGATATCGCCGCACATGTGATGCCGGTGCTGCTGCCGGCGACGGCCGACGGCGGAAGCATGCGTGACATCAGGCACGTACGCAGAGATGACGACGACCTGTTCCTGCTCAGCGAAAACAGGCTGCTTCGTTTCGATACCGGCGGGAATTTCATCAACCGTATAGCAAGCGACATAAAGGATGAAAACGATGTGTTCATCGTCGGATATGCACTGCATACGGACATGCGCCGGATACTCGTGATCGACAGTCAGCGCAACCTGAGCAAATACGATTACGACGGCAACCTCCTGTCAAAAACCGAAATAGAACATCCCTGCCGACACAAACTCACCGCCTTCACCTTCCATAACGGATATTTATGGGCAACGGCCGAAACGCTTGTGAAAGACGACGACTGCATCGATTACGATCTCCAACACACGCGCCGCAGTGCCGAAACGCCTGCAAAAGACGGCGGACAGCCGGCGCCGCACCTCCTGATCATGCACGACCTCTACCGGTTGGACGCCGACATGAAGGAAGTGTCGAAAACAACCCTGCGCATTGCCGGCGACGGCGGTGGTGGCGGCGGCCGTGTCTTCGAGCGTCCGCGCGTCGCAGCACTGTTTGCCGACGAAGAGGGCATATATGCATATTCGCCGCCTTACGAACCGGATCACCTGATAGAAGACTCGCAGCGTATCATCACGCAGCAAAAGCAATTCCGGCCTGCGCCGTCGTCGTACGGCAGTACAAATCTCAGGACAACCGCCCGCATTTACCCCGTACAAAAAGGAAAACGATATCTAATATCGGCATGCAGCAGCCCGGCGACGATTACAGCGACAACAGCAGCAGCGACAGCAGCGGAAACAGCAACAGCGACAGCGACAACAGCGGCAGCAACAGCAACAGCAACAGCAACAGCGACAGCGACAGCGACGGCAGCAGCGACAGCGGCGACAGCAGCGGAGGGCAGCCACCGGCGGCAGTTCATCTTCTTCTGCTACGACAGCGCGAATTATACGGCTTACCTGCTTCCCGACGGGTTCAAGGATGATCTTTTCGGAACAGGATACATCACGGATTTCCAGCCTTTGAACATTTATAACAACGCTTATTACTTCATAAAACGGCGGAAAGACGTATCCGTCGAATTACCCGGAGACAGGCCGTCGGACGAAGACAGCCCGGTTTTATTTGTCGTCACCCTTAACACATGAATATTTAAAAAAGTCGTACATTTGTCGCCGGAAAGATAAAACATCAACGTACACATGAAGATTTACGATTTTGACGAAATTATAGACAGAAAAGGCACCGACTGCATAAAATACGACCTTCTTGCGGAGCGCTTCGGAGACGGAGACCTGCTGCCGCTCTGGGTCGCCGACATGGATTTCCGCACCCCCGACTTTATTATCGACGCACTGAGGAAGCGCTGCCAACACGCGGTTTTCGGATATACCCGTCCGCCGGAAGATTACTATCGCAGCATCGTCGCCTGGAACAGCGAACTGCACGGCTGGGACATACGGCGCGAATGGCTGAGTTTCATTCCGGGCATAGTACGTGGTATCGCTTTCGCCATCGAACGGTTCACGCAGGAAGGGGATAAGATAATCATACAGCCGCCCGTCTACCATCCGTTCCGCCTCGTACCGTCGAACATGCGACGCAAGGTCGTCTGCAATCCGTTGCGCCTCGTAAACGGCGTCCGGTACGAAATGGACTTCGACAATCTGGAATCCGTCATCGACGAGGGATGTAAAATCCTCATCCTGTCGAATCCGCATAATCCCGCCGGCATCGTATGGAGCAAAGAGACTCTGCAACGGTTAGCTTCCATCTGCGCCGCAAACGGTATCATTGTCATAGCCGACGAGATTCACTCCGAGATGGTTTATCCTTCCCGGAAGCATTATCCGTTCCCGACCGTATCAGGCGAGGCGGCGGCGTGCAGCATCACGTTTGCCGCCCCAAGCAAAACGTTTAATATTGCCGGCATCGTAGCATCCTATGCCGTTGTGCCGGATAAACACTTGCGCGAAGCGTTTTATTCCTATCTGGAAGCCGGCGAATTTAACGAAGGCTCCCTCTTCTCATACATCGCAACGACGGCGGCTTATACGTACGGCGCGGAATGGCGCCGCCAAATGATAGACTATGTCGTCGGTAACGTAACGTTCACCGACCGATACCTCAAGCGACACATCCCGCAGATAAAAGCTTACATGCCCCAGGCATCGTTCCTTGTATGGCTGGACTGCCGGGAACTGGGACTCGATCACGAGGAACTGACCGACCTGTTCCGGCGGCGCGCCCGCCTTGCGCTCAACGACGGCACCCTGTTCGGCGCCGCCGAAGGCAGCGGCTATATGCGTATAAACGTCGGCTGTCCGCGCAGTACGCTCGAAATGGCTTTGGAGCAGTTGCGAAAAGCGATCGGCGGCGGTTAAACCACCCCGTTTCCATTTTGAAAAAAACGGCGCCGCGTCAAAAAATAATCGAAATTGTGCCGCCTGGAACGACGACGACCGTTTTTAATCGAGGAGGAACTCATCGACGGCGGTGGCGGAAATAATCGTAGCGCACGATTTCGTCCGATATTTCCCATGCGTCTTTCAAACGCCGTATATCCCCGTCCGAAATACCTGCCGCCGTATCGCCGTAAATTTTGTGACGCGCGTCGACCGCAATACTTTTTTTAGCAGGATCGAAAATACTCTTCCCCATTCCTTTCCACGCATAATCCGCCAGCCCCAACAGTTCCATCAACGTCGGATAAATATCAATTTGCCCCATTACTTTTCCATAATACATACATGCCGGGACAGACGGATCGGCGGCGGCATCACCGCCGCGTCCTCCTTTCCGCAGTACGGCACGCCGCCGGGCTGCCGGGACATTCAGTACGATAAAAGGCGTAAACGGCGCTTCCGAAACGACACCCTGCCCGGCTTCGCTGTCGCACAGTTTCTTCCTCATATCGACAAGCCCTTCATGGTCGCCCGTAATCACAATCAAAGTCTTATCATACTCCGGCATTGAACGTACGGCTTCCACAAACAGGCCTAACGCACGGTCCGTATAATTGGCCACCGTCATATAATCGCGCATCACGGAGGGTATCGCACCGGAAAAATGTACTTCCTTCAGATAATCGGGAAGGACAAACGGGAAATGTCCCGAATACGTCACAATCTGCAACAAATTAGCGCCGCCCTCCTTCCACACTTCCCCACGGCGGATTTTTTCCATACACTGCCTCAGCAAAGATACGTCTCCCAACTGATGGCGATAATAAGGCCCCACCTTTTCATCCTGCCTGAAATGGCTTTTCGATATCAGACCGTCATAACCGAAAGCACGGGCAATCACATGCTGATTCCACACCATCGGCTTGTCGGCCGTAAGCGTATAAGCGCAGGCGGCATCGCCATACTTTTCCTTCATAGCCTTTGCCAGCGAAGGATAAAAAGTATGAGGATATTTCAGGCTGTAAACGCCTATATCAACAGGCAGCAGGCCGGTATTAAAAATCAACTGGGCGTCGATGGACCGCCCGCCCTTCACCTGCGACAGTACATAAGGAGCATAGAGGGTCGTCGAATCACGTAAAAGACGGTTCATGCAGGGCATTATCTCCTGCCCTTCGACCGTCCGTTCAAACACCCAGCTTTCGAGCGATTCGGCAAGGATAATGATACAGTTCGTCCGGCATGCCTCCGTCATAATCAAATTTTCATCAATAACCGGGCTTCCGCCATCCGGCAAAAGCACATCGCCGCCGCCACCACCGGAAACCGCATCTCCGTCAAGCCAGTTTCCTATACGCCGTTCTGTTTCAGGCGTAAAAATTCCCCTGTCACGGATATAATCGTAATAAACAGATCCTATTACCGTATAAAGAGGCGTTCCGCACGTGTGAGTATAGGAATCCTGCAACGATTCGTATGCTTTTTTAAATCCTCCTTTTGAAAGCAGCAACACTCCTGCAAACGCCGCGAATATCATCACCGGCAACAAATGCCTGCATACTAATATAACAGGCCTGTCTGAATCCGTTTTCTTTCCCGTTTCCCGTTTCTTCAAGCAGAAAACAGCGGCAGCGACCAGCGTCGAGAGCGGGAACATAACGTCTTCCCAACGCAACGAACCGTATATGCTGTTCGTAAAATCCCGCATGTTAAAAGCAAGCTCGTAACTGCTCAACGGAATGGCGGTATAGTACGTGCGAAAATAAATAAGATTCGACACAAGCAGAATCCCAAGCGCCACATCCAGCATCCACATTATAAAAGTCCTGCGAAACAAAACGAAAGGGACAGTAAGAATAAGTGCGAATAATATCCCGAATACATACATTTCAGCGTACGAAAACGGACGGAAGGTGGACGTAACGCACCAACAGTAATCAAACCAAAGTATCTTGAATAAAAACAAAAGAAAAAAACGTACACCCTGCATCTCTTTACAGGGAAAGAAAAATACCGTCACTTTATGAAACGATGAAGAACAAATCTTATTCATAAACAAAATATTCCGCCTGATAATTCTTTTTTTAAGACTGCAAAAGTATAAAAAATATAATGAAGATATATCTGCCATGCAGTAAAAAAACAAAAAACGCTACCCTCCCTCCCCTGTAAATTTCGTCGGACATTTTTATTCGTCTGCGTATGATTGGAAAATTTCATGTACCTTTCCTCGGTAAAAAAAACTTTTTATACGCTTGGAAATCGCCGGATTTTCATGTAGTTTTGCAGCCTGTTGATAAAAAAATAACTTTATGAGAATCTCAAAAAACAAATTTGTATCGGTTACTTACGACCTGTACGCAGGAGAAAACGACGAACGGGAACTGATGGAACGCGCCACAAAAGAACGCCCGCTACAATTCATATTCGGCGTCGGCAGCATGTTGCCGGCTTTCGAGGAAAATATCAAGGAACTCGAACCGGGAGCGTCGTTCCACTTTTCGATCGACCCGGAAAGTGCATACGGCGAATATGATGAAGAACATGTCGTAGAATTACCCAGAAGCATTTTTGAAGTGAACGGCAAGTTCGACGACAACTATATAAAGGAAGGGGTAACGCTCCCGATGATGACCTCGGACGGGGAACGCATGAACGGGTCTGTCCTTGAAGTGAGCGATCTGGCGGTCGTCATGGACTTCAACCATCCGTTAGCCGGAGAAACACTGCATTTCAGCGGAGAAATACTCGATGTACACGAACCTGCGGAAGACGAAATTGCATCAATAAACAGAGCCATGTCCGGCTGTTGTTGCGGATGCGACGACGACAGCGATTGCGATTGCGATTGCGATTGCAGTGACGGCAGATGCGATTGCAGTTGCAGCAGCAACGGCTGAGGCAACGGTGATTGCGGCAGCGGGCGACGGATGCGATTGCAGCAACGGCGACGGCGAGTGAGGCAACGCGGTGATTGCGGCAGCGGCAGCGGCGGATGCCGGATCCGCAGATGTTATTATAACTGTTACCCGTCAGGGTAATATGATTCGCGCCCGGATAACGGACGAACGCAAACAGGATTGTATCTAATTTTTTTACCTGATAAATTGAACACTTTCGGAAATATTTTCAGACTGACTTCTTTCGGCGAATCGCACGGAGCGGCGATCGGGGGAGTAATCGACGGCTGTCCGGCTGCCTGTACGCTTGACCCGGATTTTATCCAAAGCGAGCTGAACAGGCGCAGACCCGGACAGTCGGCGTTGACCACCTCCCGCAAGGAGGCCGACAGGGTGGAATTTCTCTCGGGCATATACAAAGGCAGGACGACGGGTATGCCTGTCGGTTTTATTGTCGGGAACGAAAACCAACATTCCGACGACTACCGTAATCTGGAAGATGTCTACCGCCCTTCACATGCCGATTACGCTTACCAAATGAAATATGGTATTCGCGACCCCCGCGGAGGCGGACGCAGTTCGGCTCGCGAGACCATCGCGCGATGCGTCGCCGGAGCTGTCGCCAAACTTGTCCTCCGGGATAACGACATAAAAATACAGGCCTACACATCACAAATCGGGAATATTCGTCTGGAAGGCTTCTATCATGATTATGACCTTGACAAAACGGAGACAAACGCCGTGCGTTGCCCGGATGAACGGAAAGCGACCGAAATGGAATCCCTGATAAAAGAAGTAAAGGCGCAGGGCGATTCTATCGGCGGCAGCATCACGTGTGTAATAAAAGGCGTCCCGCCGGGCGTCGGCGAACCGGTGTTCGGGAAACTTCACGCCGCACTTGGCGGAGCCATGTTAAGCATCAATGCCGCCAAAGGATTCGAATACGGGGATGGATTCGATGCTCCGCTATACCGCGGCTCCGAACATAACGACGCGTTTTTCAACGACAACGGCCGCATAAACGTCCGCACCAATTATTCGGGCGGCATTCAAGGCGGCATATCGAACGGACAGGATATTTATTTCCGCGTGGCGTTCAAATCCGTAGCCACCCTGTTGCGCGAGCAGGACACCGTCGACACGGACGGCCATGAAACCGTGCTGAAAGCGTGCGGCCGTCACGACCCGTGCGTCATTCCACGTGCCGTACCCATCGTCGAAGCAATGGCGGCAATGACCGTACTCGACTATTTATTGCTTGCCGGATTCGCCGGACATGAAAAAACGCTGTAAAAACACATCCGCAAGATTGAAAAAGACTGAAATGATCACGCCGACGCTTTTCAATCCCGCCACATACATGTCACCGCTCTTAACCCAGCCACCGCAGAGAGGCTATGCGGTGCGGGGCTTTGTGAATCGGGTTTTCTGCCGTGCAGCCGTCTTCCTAATCGAAAACATGCGGCAGAGGGGCATTATGAATCAGGTTTTTTCTCACAATACTTTTGTATTCCATATCCACCGGAAAGACCATGTACGGCAACAAATTCAATGACGCCGAAGCACGGCTTGCCACATATCTCTCGCCCGTAATATTTTCCAGGGCTTTCCCCAGCAGCGGATCGGTCTCGTCTCCGAAAGGCTTCAAGTCAAAATAATCTTCCTGTGCCGCCAGACTGCGTTCCGGCGCAAGCCCTCCTGAAAAATCAGGATAATTATTTTTATTTGCATAACGATAGACCATGATATACATGCCCCAGTTCGATATATTCAAATACTGTTCCCGGTTATAACCGGAAGAGCCTTCATAATAATCATCTGCCGCAAGCACATAACCGCCATAATATTTCCCGTGCGTCGCCTCCCCGACCAGGACGACGTCCATATACGGCTTAAGGCCTATGATTGTCGCCTCCGATGCGGATGCCGTATTTCCCGTCACAAGCACATAAACACGGCTCAGGTCCATATTGACGGACAGCGTATCAATGAAATATTCGTTATTATTCCTTCCATCTTTCTGCCAGTAGCTGTCATACAGGTCGTTCCATTTCTGTGTAAGGTATATTTCCTTATTCTTTACGACGGCGCGTGGCGCCAGGATGCTGCTCAGGAATTTTGCCGTCACGGCATGGCCGCCGCCGTTATAGCGCAGGTCAAGAACGACGTCCGTAACGCCCTCCGCCTTAAAGCCGGCAAACACGCCCGACAGTTCACGCTCGGAGGTATCAACGTAATCCGTATAACACAAATATCCTATTTTATGACCTTTTTTCTCGATGATACGAACCGTATTGACCGGGTTTTCATACATCTTGACGGCAGTCATCTCTATCGAACCGGGCTTAAGGCTGATATAACCGCCCATATTAACATACCCCAAGTCGAGAGATACGGACGACGAATAGTACAGATCGGCATAATTGGAAGCCGTTATGTCGCCGCCGTTTATCCCGACAATAATATCCCCGCGCTTCAGTCCGGCCTTTTCTGCCGGAGCGCCCGGATATGTATACAGTATGATCGCAAAATAATTGTCCGTATTCGAAAACTTACCGCCAATCAACGCATACCCGTAAGTTGTAGATATTCCCTGAAGCGAACTCAGCAAACCGTCGACATCCTCCGTCAGGGCAGACCACTGATCGCCTTCGTATAAAAGCGTATCAAATAATTCATAGTGTAATTCTTTTTTACCGGAATAGGCACGGTATACATCATATTTATTATATTTTTTCCAGTCGGTCAGCGCCTCCCACAAATAAACATCCTGCGTACAGTCCACGATAAACTTGTTGATTTTCTCCGGGTCGGTCAGCTTCTGAAGCAAGTCTAAATTCACATCGGAAGAAACATCGTCTCGGGAACAACCCGACGCCACAAATAACCACACGGCAAACAAACATAAAAATAACCTTTCGCTTTTCATAGAACATAAAATAATATTCATTTTTTTCATCTTTTTCGGGTGTAAATATACGAATAAAAAGAAAGTTGACGGTTATTTTTGTGTTTTTTGTGTTTTTGTCCGGAAATATGCCTATCTTTGTCTTGTCTTACCAAAAAAAGTAAACTATGGAGGATTCTGTTATGAAAAAGATAATTTTTACGCTCACATTCACACTCTTCGCTTTAAGTATACAGGCAGCAGCGAACATAACGCCTGTTTCCGATGCAATCAAAGCGGGTAACGCAGATTTGCTTAAAGACAGGATGAGCGAAGAAGTAGACATTTCCGTTCCCGGAACATCTAAAAAAGGTTCGGGAGCCGATGCGGTCGCAATACTCAAGGCTTTCTTCAGGACAAACAAAGTTTCCGGTTTTACGGTCGCACACCATGCTGACAAAAACGAATCCGGTTTCTTTGTCGGCAAACTAACAACCGACAAAGGCGAATACCGCGTCAATATTACATATACGACAAAAGACGGGAACGTTTTTGTCCAGATTATACGGATAGAATAAAAAACACAACGGATGTCGACTATGAACGAAACCAGAACTCCCGATGAATTAACCGACGAATTGATAAAGCTCGCGTTTGCCGAAGATATAGGCGACGGCGATCATACTACACTGTGTTGCATACCTCCCGGCAAAACGGGGAAAAGCCGCCTGATTATAAAAGACGACGGCGTACTGGCCGGCACAGGCATGGCCCAAAGGATATTCAACCGTTTCGACACGTCCATGCGGATGGAAATCTTCATACCCGACGGCGCTGAGGTCAGGAATGGAGATATCGCTTTCACCGTTGAAGGGAAAATACAGTCCATACTCCAGACCGAGAGGCTTGTCCTCAACGTCATGCAACGGATGAGCGGCATAGCGACCATGACACGGCGTTATGCGAAAGCCCTTGAAGGAACAAAAACGCATGTTCTGGATACCCGGAAAACAACGCCCGGCATGCGGATCGCAGAAAAGGAGGCCGTACGTATCGGAGGCGGCGTGAATCACCGTACCGGACTGTTCGACATGATACTGCTCAAAGACAATCATGTCGACTTCGCCGGAGGAATAGAACCGGCTATTACCCGCGCACATCATTACCTCAGGGAAAAAGGCAAACACCTGAAAATCGAAATAGAAGTGCGCAATTTCAGCGAATTGGACGAAGTCCTGCGCGTCGGGGGAGTTGACCGTATCATGCTGGATAACTTTAATACCGACGATACGCGCCAAGCCGTGAAACGCATCGCCGGAAGGTACGAAACGGAATCGTCCGGCGGCATAACGTTTGAAACGCTGCGTAATTATGCGGAATGTGGCGTCGACTATATTTCCGTCGGCGCTCTGACACACTCCGTCAAAAGCCTCGACATGAGTCTGAAAGCCGTCTGAAAAACGGTATACGATAAAATAATAAATAAATTTTCTTCATCATTTTCTTTGAAATTAAGAATCTTATACCTACCTTTGGAGCGTTTTTTTTAATGGCAGGCACAGATATGAGTGCACGTACATTTTTATTTTTAAAACTATTAGCAATGAGAAAAATAACGTTTTTTATAGTGAGTATTCTATGCATCACTGCATGCAACAATGAAATCCTCGACAGAGAGAAAGAATCTGCAGAAAGTCAATCTATCGAACTGAGTATGCCTGAGGCTACCGAAGTTTCCGTCTATAGCGAGGCTACCGTAAGCGAATGTACGATTGACAGTATATGGGTACTTGAATTTAACAATTCAGGGACAACACTGTTACACCATGAGCTTATAAAAGGTTCCAGAATCATAAACCGGGGCTATGCGACACAATTATTACCCCAGTTATCATTCACGCCGACTAACGGAAGCCTTATCATATGTATAGCAAACTGTGACAGTACCGCTTCGTTTTCCGGTCTTACAAAATCAACCATAAACAACTGTTTTTCGTCGCAACGCGAATATCATTCAGACGGAGAATCTCTCCCAATGTACGGGGAATTGGGATGGTCCACATCATCCTATACCTGCAGGATGACGCGCGCAGTAGCAAAAATACGGGTACAGATGGGTTCGGAGGTTTCCGATGTTACAGGGAATTTTACGGCGGAAAATGTCAGCTATAAAATATACAACCACAGCAAAGGCGGGAATATACAACCGAGTACGCCTGTTGTGGGAAAACCCCAAACATTGCCGGGAACCGGTACCGGAACATTATTCTATTTACTGCAGAAAAACGGCACCGGAGCTAAAAACGCTTATCTCTATGAATACCCGACAAGCACAAAAGATGCGACCGGCAGCAGCACTCTCGACAAGACAAAGTTCGATGCAGGCAGGCAGTATATTATCCTCGAAAAGGACAACTCCGGAACCAAAACTTATTACCGCCTGGATTTTTATAATGCCGACACGTTTATTAATATAAATCGCAATCACCATTATATATTCACCATACAAAAAGTTCGCAGCGAAGGATATACGGCCCTGGCACAAGCGCAAAATAATCCCGGCAGCAATATAGAATATACGATCAAAATCGATGATGATTCGGAATTTGTTAAATCAAACGGGCAATATGCAATCGTAACAAGTGTTGATACGGCATATGTAGTGCCTAAGGGAACCGCCGTTAACAATTATACAATCGCAACGGCAAAATACGTGCTGCCTGCAGGAATAAGTCTCGGCGCATCAACGACAAATACAATAACCGTGAAATCGGTGGTCTCTCCGGGAACAATGGCGCTTTCCGGCATTACGACGTTAAGCGCAAGTAACGGAGATATTAAAGTAAATACAAATGCTTCATTTACAGAAGGAGTCATTACGATTAAGCTGGGGAATATCACACATGATCTCCATGTGAAGGCAAAACCGTAACTTTACCGTCTTCAAAGAGATACCGCTCATTGCTTTCCGGGCAAACGGCAATTCCGGCAGCATCGAAATCCAGGCGATGTCCGTATGCGCTTACCCACCCGGTCCGGCATGCAGGATTCCCTGTGACCAGGGCGTAAGCCGGAATGTCTTTCGTCACAACGGCGCCGGCTCCAACCATGGCATATTCGCCTATTACATGACCGCAAACGATGGTTGCATTAGCGCCTATTGAGGCGCCTTTGCAAACATGCGTCGGCATATATTCATGCTTTCTCGGAACAGCACTGCGGGGGTTTATCACATTAGTAAACACACATGACGGGCCTAAAAAGACATCATCCTCACAAGTGACGCCGGTATACACCGAAACGTTATTCTGCACTTTCACATTGTCGCCAAGCATAACCCCTGCAGATATCATAACGTTCTGCCCGATATTACAATTTTTCCCAATGACGCATCCCGTCATCAAATGCGAGAAATGCCATATTTTTGTCCCTTCGCCTATTTCACAACCTTCGTCTATAACCGCAGTTTCATGAGCGGTATAACCTTTTATTTTCATTCGTCAACGCTGTTAATTCTCTTCTTTTCAACAAGCCCCGTATCTCTCTCCGCGGCAAAGCCCCCCCCCTCAATTTGCTGATGCCTGAAGGGGAAGCATGAAAAACACTACTTATATATCAAAAAGATAGCCGGCTTCTTTTTCATATCGGGTATATTCCCCGCCCACTCTTTAACCGGGAGTGTTCGTATAAATTCATCGTCGCATGTTATATTACAGGCCACGCACAAACGTGTCGAAGGCCTGCATATTCGCACAAAGTCATTCAATAAATTACAGTTCCGGTAAGGCGTTTCGATAAACAACTGCGTCTCATTCTCCGAATACATACGCGCTTCAAACGTTTTTATGCTCTCCGCACGTTTGGAGGCGTCAACCGGCAGGTAGCCGTGAAAGGAGAAGCGCTGCCCGTTAAACCCGGAAGCCATCAATGCCATCAGTATAGACGACGGGCCTACCAGCGGCGTCACACGATAGCCTTTACGTTGCGCTACCGCCACAATATCCGCACCGGGATCGGCAACAGCCGGGCAACCGGCTTCCGACATCACGCCGACGGACTCTCCGGCTGCCATAGGAGCTAACATATCCGGAATGACCGCAGGAGGCGTATGCTCGTTTAACTCCGTGAAAGAAAGCTTGTCTATCGCGACCGACGGATCCGCCTTCTTCAAAAAACGCCTTGCCGTACGCAGGTCTTCAACGATAAAATGCTTCAGCGACAAAATCACCTCCCGGTTATATGGCGGCAATACGCGGTCATGCGCCGTCTCCCCCAGTGTTACCGGTATCAGATATAAAGCCGGATGCATAAAGCGTTACCTGGAATGAATTATACGGAATAGGTAGATGCAGCGGTATCGCCACCTTTACCGGTCCAGTTTGTATGGAAAAATTCGCCTCGCGGGCGATCAATACGTTCATAAGTATGCGCTCCGAAATAATCGCGTTGAGCCTGCAGCAGGTTAGCCGGTAAGCGTTCCGAGCGATAACCGTCGAAATAATTTAACGCAGCGCTCATAGCCGGCGCCGGTATCCCGTTCGTCACAGCCGCTACTATAACGCGGCGCCAGCTATCCTGCGCCGTTATCACTTTTTCTTTGAAGAACGGGTCTAACAGCAGATTCGTAAGATCCGGATTCCTGTCGAAAGCTTCTTTTATTTTTCCCAGGAAGACCGACCGGATGATGCAACCGCCGCGCCACATCAGCGCTATCCCGCCATAATTAAGATTCCATTTATATTCTTTAGCCGCCTCGCGCATGAGCATATACCCCTGGGCGTAAGATACTATTTTAGAAGCATAGAGAGCATTTTTCAGGTCTTCGACAAAAGCGGCCTTATCGCCTGAAAATGAAAAAGTATGGCCGGGAATTTGTTTTGAAGCAACAACGCGCTCTTCCTTTTGTGCCGACAAACAGCGTGCGAATACCGCTTCTCCGATAAGCGTCAGCGGCACGCCCTGGTCGAGCGCAGAAACAGCCGTCCATTTACCCGTACCTTTTTGCCCGGCAGTATCAAGTATCTTATCAACGACTACTTCTCCCTCCTCATTTTTATATGCCAGAATATCGCGTGTTATTTCAATAAGGTAACTGTTAAGTTCCCCGTCGTTCCATTCTTTGAAAACTTCATGCATCTCCCATGCCGACATGCCGAGAAGGTCTTTCATAATCTGGTATGTTTCACATATAAGCTGCATATCGCCATATTCTATACCGTTATGTACCATTTTCACAAAATGCCCGGCGCCGTTTTCCCCTACCCAGTCGCAGCAAGGCTGCCCGTCAGCTTTTGCGCATATAGACTGGAAAACAGGTTTTACCGTCTCCCATGCAGCTCTTGAACCGCCCGGCATCATCGAAGGGCCATTAAGCGCACCCTCTTCTCCTCCCGATACGCCGGTGCCGATATAGTTCAAGCCTTTGCTTTCCACATATGCCGTACGGCGTATCGTATCCGGGAAATGCGTATTCCCCCCGTCAATAATAACATCGCCGGCCTCAAGATAAGGAATAATCCGTTCAATAAAACCGTCAACCGCATTCCCCGCCTTTACAAGCATCATTACCTTACGCGGACGCTTAAGCGATTTACATAACTCTTCGATAGAATGTACGCCGATAAAATTTTTACCTTTCCCGCGTCCGTTGACGAACTTGTCGACTTTTTCCACCGTACGGTTAAACACAGCAACCGTGAATCCTTTACTCTCCATGTTCAATACAAGATTTTCACCCATAACGGCTAAACCAATCAAGCCGATATCCGCTAATTTCTCCATAAATTTAATTTTTTAATTAATATATCATCGCGTTACATATTCCTGCGTGCAAAGTTAATGACAATCATATAAATAAAAAAATAAAAGTGCGGCTCTCATTTGAAGAAAGATAAATTTTGATTATCGTTCTCCTATTATTTTTATGACGTCAAGTCTTTCGGAGTAGAAGTATAACAGCATGCCCCGGGAAAACAGGAATATGAGGAATGATATCCATAATGCGGTATTATTAAGGACAGGCGAAAGGGCATAGAAGGAAGCAAAAAATAATACGGTAGAGATGAAAACGGTATTCCGTAACAGTTTTGTTTTTGTTGCGCCTATCATTATGCCGTCTATCATAAAGGGAATACATCCTGCCAATGGAACGGCTATTACCCATATGATATATTGTCCGGCTGTGTGCAAGACCTCTTCCGAAGGCGAAAAAATCATCAAAATCTCTTCCCATGCCATAATATAGACAATGACATACAGTATGGCTATAATCAGCGACCAGAATATCAGGCGGCGAATGTAACGTTTCAGCATATCCGGATTGCGTTCGCCGACAAAACGTCCCGACAACGCTTCACCGGCATATGCAAAGCCGTCGGACATATATGAAAACAATGTAAACAGTTGCATAAGCAGAGCGTTTGTTGTCAATATCGTATCGCCAAAACGGGCGGAGGCGGCCGTGAAAAATGTATAAACGGCCACGACACATGCCGTACGAAGAAAAATGTCTTTATTAACATGCAGAAAACGTACGAAGGCGTCAAACCGTAAAGATTCCCCGACGTCGAAGTATTGTATATATTTACGGTATTTTACAAACAAAAACACACACGATACCATCAGCCCGGCATATTGTGCGACTACCGTACCCAGGGCGATACCGGCTATCCCCATATCAAAACAAAAAACGAAAAGGAGGCTGAATATCGCGTTTATAATCACCGACGTGATTGCAATATACATCGGCGTCCTTGCATCCTGCATACCAATAAACCATCCATGGATAGCAAAGAGGGAAACAGATGCGGGGACAGCCCATATACGCACAAAGAAATATTCTCCCGCTAATCGTCGTACGGCATCGCTACCCTGCATGACATAAAGGAAAAAATTGCCTGCAGGTTTCTGCAGTGCAACGAGAAATAAAGCTATTATGAGGGTAAGCCACAAAGCACGTACAAGCATATTGCCACATTCCCTGAAATTACCTGCCCCATAAGCCTGCGCTGTGATACCGCTTGTCCCCATACGAAGAAACGCGCAGTTCCAATAGATGAAATTGAAGATGGTCGTACCGATAGAAAGTGCGGCAATGTTGACATCTTCGCCGATATGTCCGGCAATGGCAATATCAACCATTCCCTGCATGGGAATGATGATATTTGAAATCATATTAGGAATTGCCAACCTTAATATCTCTCTGTTTACAGTTGAAACCTTTCGATTCACGTCTCTGTCGCTGATTCATTACAATAAAAGTTGCCAGTCGCCGACGTCAATCCACCTGCCGAATTTATATCCTACTTCTTTAAACTCTGACACTTGCCGGAAACCGAATTTCTCATGAAGCTTCACGCTTTGCGGATTAGGTATGGTAATACACGCTATGACCGCATGTACAGGCATACGCCTCAGTTCTCCAACGAGAGCGTCCATCAGCATCGTGCCTGTTCCCTTACCATGATAAGCCCTGTCCGTATAAATCGTTGACTCTACCGTATGACGATACGCTTCGCGTTTTTTCCATCCTGAAGCATAGCAATACCCACGTATCCGGCCGGCATCCTCATATACCAGAAACGGATATTTCTCCGAAACGGCCCTGATTCTGTCACGCATCTCCATTTCCGGTACGAGGTTCGTTTCGAATGTGATATCCGTATTCTCTATATAATAATTGTATATCTCCGCTATCCCGGCGGCATCTTCGGTTTTGGCTGTTCGAATCATTGTTTACTTATCTTTTTTTTATATAACAATTGAATAATGCGCCTTAAGCAATCCGGAATCCGATCCCTTGAAGCGCTGCGACAACATCATCGCCAACATTTACCGCCCGGATGACGAAATTCTTAAATTCACGGCGCACCCCGTATCCCCCCCGTTGTTCTTCAAAAGTCTCCGGCGCATTCTTCAAACGGTTACTGTCGTCCCGAACAGGATAAGTGTGTGTAATCGCTTCATAGAATACCTGTTCGTTCGACTTGTTCCTGCCATCGAGAGGTATCTCCATGGACACCGGAGGCGCGGGAATATTTCCAGGATACCAGTCCGGCAGGATGTTGAGGTTAAAAAATTTGCAAAATTCATGGATGCAGGCAGCTGTTCCGTTTGCTTTACCATCGGACGAATAACCTGCAATGTGCGGCGTGCCGATAAATGCCCCGTCCAGCAAGTCCCTGTCAAGGTTCGGCTCCCCTTCCCATACATCAAGAATATATTCTGATATCCTGCCTGTCCGTACAGCCCGTTTCAGCGCCTCCGTATCCGTTACCGGCCCGCGCGAGGTATTCACAAACACAGCTCCGCCCTTCATTTTCCCAAAGAAATCGTCCGACGCCAAATGGAAAGTCTTGTAGGGACCTTCTTTTGTAAGCGGAGTATGACATGTCACAATATCGCTTTCCGTCAGTAGTTTATCGAGTGCGATAAATGCTGTTTCGCCTTCGTTTGCGAGTGTCACTCTTTCCGGCGCAGAATTTTCGCCGGGAGCAGTAAGAGTGGCTCCTGTTTCCCGCTCCGCACGCGGAGGGTCGTTCCGTAATACGCGCATACCGAGCATTTCTGCCGTCCATGCGACTTTACTGCCGACATTACCGACGCCGATAACCCCAAGCGTCAAATCCGACAACTTCAATGACCGTTCTTTCACCAATGTTACAATAGCGGCGGTGATATACTGCTGTACCGACCACGAGTTGCATCCCGGCGCGTTCACCCAACGGATATCTGCCGCATCACAATATCCCGTGTCGATATGATCGAAGCCTATCGTGGCGGTAGCAATAAGTTTCACTATGCTGTCTTTTAATAATGCCTCATTGCATTTTGTCCTCGTACGTGTAAAAATTGCGTCGGCGTCATTTACATCCGCAGCGGTTATTTTGGCTCCCGGCAAATAAACGACATCGGCATAAGAGTCCAAAACGCCTTTAAGGAAAGGTATCTTGTCGTCGGCAACGATTTTAAGCCGTTTCATTGTATTAATCATCCTTAATCTCCCCTCGTTTTTGATCGCCGGCCGGCACAAAGAAACGCGCCCGAACTGTCTTTTTTCATTTCACGCGTTTGGATATCGCACGATTCTCATCTAATTTCGACCTGTCCGGGGCGTTAATTAATTTATCTCAATACTCTTGCATTACCTCCCCAGATGCTCCAGACCTGATCTTCATCAGCCGGCTGCCCGTAGTCGGTTAAAAACGTCGTCGCGAGCGCACCGGTAGCCCATCCGAACTGCAACCATTTTTCAGGATTCCACCCTTTCAGTATGCCGTAAAGTAATCCTCCTACGAACCCATCGCCGCCGCCAATGCGGTCGAGCACACCGATAGGGCGCGGATCGACGACATGCCAACTGTCGCCTTCGAGCATGATAGCGCCCCATAGATGGCTGTTCGCATTTATCACTTCACGCAGTGTTGTAGCAAAAACCGACGCCCCCGAAAACGTTTTTTTCACGTTCCGTATCATCCCTTTAAAACTCTCCGTTTTAGCAGCTATATCTTTACCGCCGGCCTCCGGCCCTTCGATACCGAGACATAACTGGAAATCTTCTTCGTTACCCACCAGAATATCAGCAACAGACGCTATTTCCGCAAATATGTCACGCAGTTCGCGTTCGCGTCCCTTCCAGAAGGAAGCGCGATAATTGAGGTCGAAAGATATTTTTGTGTCGTATTTTTTTGCCGCCCTGGCAAGTTCGAGGCAGAACCGGCTTGTTTCTTCCGACAATGCTCCGATAAGCCCCGACAGGTGAAGTATCTGAACTCCTTCCTGTCCGAAAATACGGTCGAGGTCGAAATCTTTTACATTGAGCGTCCTTCCTACTTCTCCGCTACGGTCGTTCCATACGCGCGGGCCACGCGTACCGAATCCGCTGTCGGCGATATTTATTTGATGACGATAGCCCCACGGCCCCCCCTGCTCTACTTCCTTGCCTTCATATTCCATGTGACGGCTGCGAAGGCTGTCTTTAATGAATTGTGCGACGGGACTGCCTTTCACGAAGGTAGTAAGGACTTTGACCGGAAGCCCGAGATATGCTGATATATTTGCCACGTTTGTTTCCGCGCTTGTCGCTTGCATAAACAGATTGCTGCTTGTATGTATCGGCTGTCCCTGTGCCGCAGGCGTCAGACGTATGCCCATACTTGTCGGTACGATCAACGACCATTTGTAATTTTCTTTCAGTTTCATCTTTGTAACTAATAAGTTAATAAACAGTAAATGTGGATGAAGAATATGTTGTTATTCTCAGTTTTTAATTGATAATTATATGGAGAACGCATCGAATCCTCCGTCTATTGGGATGATTGTACCGGTGACAAATGCAGAAGCATCGCTTGCAAGCCACTGTACGGTGCCGAGTAATTCGTCCGGACGTCCAAGACGCCGGAATGGCGTGTGTGCCGTTACGCTTTTGCATCTTTCCGTCGGCGACCCGTCAGGATTACTCATCAGCGCCCGGTTTTGTTCGGTAAGGAAAAATCCCGGCGCAATAGCGTTTACCCGCAGACCTTCACCAAATTTCAGGGCCAGTTCTCCCGCCATATATTGGGTAAAATTGCTGATTGCCGCTTTAGCACATCCGTAACCTACGACACGCGTCAGAGGGCGCAATGCCGATTCCGATGAGATGTTGATGATACATCCTTTTTTATTATCCGCCATCACTCTGGCAAAAACCATTGTCGGCAGTACTGTCCCGAAAAGATTGAGGTCGACAACCTTACGGAATGCGGTCACATCGAGATCGAAAAATGTTTTTTCCGGCGGAATCGTCGCTCCGCCCATATTCCCCCCGGCTAAATTAATCAGCACGTCGATCGTAGAGAAAGCCTCCAGAATATCCGTCCTGTTTTGTTCAAGCACGGCTTTGTCCAATACATCCGTTTCCAGGAACAGGGCAACGCCTCCTTCCTCCTTTATTTCTTCTTCCAACTTCTTCCCGCCTTCCACATTCCGGTCGAGAATTACAACTTTGGCCTTTTCGCCTGCCAGATGCTTAGCCATGCTACCGCCAAGAATACCACATCCTCCCGTGAGGATAATCACTTTGTCTTTTACGCTGAATAACCGGTTTTCCATGTTCACTTGCTTTTTTTATGTATACAACTTATTTTCAATGATTTATATGTAATTGTTATAGTAATCGATATTTTCTTTTATCAGGATGTCGATAGGCATATAGTTCACTTTCCCGACCGTCTGGTTCAATGCTAAATAATGAAAAAGTGCTTTTACGCTATTATATCCCTGCACTTCCGGCCTCTGGGCTATCAGGTGAGATACTGTTCCTTTTTTTAAAAAACCGGTATTGGCTTCAATGGCGTCGTATCCTATGAGGAAAAAATCTTTTATCCTGTTTTCCTGAAAATACCGTGCCGGAACGTGCACCCGCGAGTTGAAGATGATACCTGCACGTGCAGGAGGCCTGTCGTCCTCCGAGACCCGTTTAAAAAATCTGTCGAGTATGCGCTTGTTATGTCCCGGCTCCTCTGTCGATAAACTTAGATTATGAATCTTGCCTCCGTAACCCGATTGCGACAGATAATCGCGAAAACCTTTCTCACGCATGGACACCTGTGTCGACTCTACGCAGCCACGGCTTATTATATTGAACATGACGATATTGTCGCCCGAATTTATACAGCCATACAACAGCCTTCCGCCTATATATCCGGACTTATACGAATCCGTGCCGTAATAAGCAATACAGTTTGTCTTGTCGATATACGAATCAATGAGAATGTAAGGAATTCCCTTTTTGTCGAGCCATTTGGTTAATAAAAAAGTACTGTCCTTAAATAATGTAGCGATTATAACGCCTTGATATTCTTCCGACTTTATTTCTTTAACCAATGTATCAAAGCTATCTTTGTCGTATTGATTGAAAAATTTACGCCCTATTTGAAGATGATAATCCGAATATTCACGCTCAACCTTATCAATGCCCTTGCTTACTTCCGACCAGTACTCGCCGGACTTGAAAAAAGGCATCAGCGTTATTATACGGCAGGTTTTTTTTGAAGCTAAAGAACGGGCTATCAGGTTTGGCTGATAATTAAGTTTTTTGATGGCATCTACGACTTTCTTCAGCGCATCTTCCGAAACGCGTCCCCGGTTATGAAGTACCCGGTCAACCGTTCCTGCAGATACGCCCGCCATAGCTGCTATGTCTTTTATTCGATAATTTTTCATCCTCTATACATTTTGTGTGCGCACACATATAAGGAGTGCAAATATACATGCATGTTTTTGAAACTGCAAGAACATATGAATATTTTTATTTATTTGCCGGAAATATTTTTATTTCTGCCTCCTTACACATACTATCGTTACGCCGCCGGCGTTGTCAGTCTTCGGAATACAACGCCATACGTCAGCACAATTAGCGGAATAGCGACAAATATTCCCACAAACAAAGCAATCTGGCCGATAAAACTTATCAGAAGCATGATCAGCATGACGACGAACAGGCGCATGGAATGTCCTTTCGTTATTTCCCAACTCCGTTTGAACGATTTGATAATGCCTGTATCCTCATCAATTATTGACGCCATAAAAAATTGCAGCCTCAATGCGAGGTATATACCGGGGATAACAAACAATACTGATCCGATGGCGATGATAATTGAGTAAATGAGATATGCCGCAAGATAAGCCGGCAGTTTGCGGGAAACCTGTCCGTACGATGAAAACTGCGGTTCTTCACCGTCCAATGTCTGGAAGCAGTTTTTTAGATACCCCAACTGGAACAGACAAAGCAGAAACACGCATAATATATATGTGATTATGCAGCTTATGCTAAAAAAATCGCCTTTTGCCGGTATTGCGAATATGAACAAAAGCGAATAAACAATTGTAAAGCCGATCAACAGTCCCGTTAATAACCAAAACTGGGATTTCAGGCCTTTCCATGCAGTCCTGACGATATCCGAATAATTAATTTTTTCTTTCATATTTACCGTTTTAAAGATATGTGCAAAATTACATGAAAAATCCGGATTTCCAAGCGTGCATGAATGATTTTTCCGCTTATTCGACAAAAAAATACTATGCCCCGAATAAAAGAAAGCGCCATAGTCCTCTCGACGGAGGATATAGCGCTTTCAAAATACTCACAAAGTACAAGCTATACTTTTTTGTTCTGTTTTTGTCAAACCTCGTTATCCATCTTTTCTTTCAAAGCGGCAAGTTCTTCAATATCACCGAGGGTTGTCTTCTCTACGGCAGGAATTGCAGCAGATTCTTTTTTAACGCTTTTCGCTTTGCTTTCTTCTTTCCTTGCCACTTTCTGTTCGTCTTCAAAAATGCGGCTGTGGGAAAGAATGATACGTCTTGCTTCTTTATTGAATTCGATAACTTTGAATTGAAGTTTTTCGTCAATCTTAGCTTGTGAACCGTCTTCCTTAACAAGATGTTTCGGGGTGGCAAAACCTTCAACGCCGTATGGAAGGGCAATGACAGCGCCTTTATCCATCATATCGATAATTGTGCCGTCATGTATTGAACCTACGGTGAACACGCTCTCGAATACATCCCACGGGTTTTCTTCGATTTGTTTGTGGCCGAGACTCAGGCGGCGGTTTTCTTTGTCGATATCGAGTACCTGAACGTCTATCTCGGCGCCGATCAATGTAAATTCGCTCGGATGTTTGATTTTCTTCGTCCATGAAAGGTCGGATATATGAATCAATCCGTCAACTCCTTCTTCTATTTCTACAAATACGCCGAAATTCGTAAAGTTGCAAACTTTAGCTTTGTGTTTAGAACCGACCGGGAAACGTTCTTCGATATTATTCCACGGATCCGGTTTAAGTTGTTTGACGCCAAGCGACATTTTACGTTCGTCACGATCCAACGTCAGGATGACGGCTTCCACATCGTCGCCGACTTTCATGAAATCCTGCGCACTGCGCAAATGCTGCGTCCAACTCATTTCGGAAACGTGAATCAGACCTTCAACGCCGGGTGCGATTTCAACGAAGGCGCCGTAATCAGCCATAACGACAACCCTGCCTTTCACCTTGTCGCCTACTTTCAGGTTAGCGTCAAGGGCATCCCACGGATGAGGAGTAAGCTGTTTAAGGCCTAATGCAATGCGCTTCTTCTCGTCGTCGAAGTCAAGTATCACCACATTCACTTTCTGGTCGAACTGAACGATTTCATCCGGACGGGATACGCGCCCCCATGAAAGATCTGTGATATGAATCAGGCCGTCTACACCGCCAAGGTCTACGAATACGCCATAGGAAGTGATATTCTTAACCGTCCCTTCCAATATCTGTCCTTTTTCAAGTTTGGAGATAATTTCTTTTTTCTGCTGTTCAAGCTCTGCTTCGATAAGCGCTTTGTGAGATACGACCACGTTTTTGAAATCCTGGTTGATTTTCACTATCTTAAATTCCATCGTTTTGCCTACAAATACGTCGTAGTCGCGAATAGGCTTAACATCAATCTGCGAACCAGGCAGGAACGCTTCGATGCCAAATACATCCACAATCATACCGCCTTTTGTACGGCATTTCACAAAACCTTTAATTATTTCATCATTATCAAGCGCTTCGTTTACGCGCTCCCACGAACGTGAAACACGCGCCTTCTTATGTGAAAGGATCAACTGTCCTTTTTTATCTTCTTGATTTTCAATGTAAACCTCTACCTGATCGCCCACTTTCAAATCGGGGTCATAACGAAACTCAGACATTGGCACAACGCCGTCTGATTTGAAACCGATATTCACAACCACTTCGCGTTTGTTCATAGCGGTTACTGTTCCCCTGACGACTTCTTTGTCCTTAACTGTGTTTAAAGTCTCATCGTAAGTTCTTGTTAATTCCTCTACGTTTTTATCTTCTGCCGGAGTTTCTCCTTTTTCGTAAGAATCCCAGTTGAAGTCATCGTTGGGAACAATGTTTTTTAATTTTTCCATCTTTAAATTGTTAATACTCTGTTAATTAATAAATTAGACAATATGTTTATACGCTCTCCGAAAAGTTGTGCAAAGATACGAAATAATTGACAATATACAATCTGTAAATGATATTTTTTATGCAGTCGCAATTATAAAACACCAGAATCAAACGATCCGCGATTATTTTTATTTGCAAATCCCGGAAATTTCATATAAGTTTGCAGTCCATTTTAACTTACCTGATAAATACATGGAACAGTTATGGCAACGGATAATTTGACGCAAGGGATGAAAAACGGAAAATATGGCAGAAAATAATGACACGGGGAAAAACGGAGAAACGGAGGCGCGTGCATACATGGAAAGAAACGGCTACAAAATTCTTGATGCAAACTGGCGTTTTCATCATTACGAGCTTGATATTGTAGCGACGAACGACGACGAACTTGTCATTGTCGAGGTGAAAACGCGCTCAGACAAATATCTCGTAGCGCCGGAAAAATCTATCGACCGCCGGAAAATATGTCGCATAGTTGCCGCATCGGATGCTTACACCCGGAAGTATAATATTGACTTACCCGTTCGTTTCGATGTTATTTGCATGGTAAAAAAAGGTGCGTCTTTTATTATTGAGAAACATATCGAAGACGCTTTTTATGCTCCCGTAAAATAACTTGCATATGGATAATTTAAACGAACCCCGCCTTATTCATCTTTCCCAAACGGATTCTACCAATAAGTTCCTGCAAATGATTTCCGAAACGGAAGACATTCCTTCGGGAAGTATCGTCCTTGCCGATTACCAGACGGAAGGACGCGGGCAAACAGGGAATTCGTGGGAATCGGAAAGCGGGCAAAACCTGATGTTCAGCGTCTTATTCCGCCCCGTGAATATACCGGCAAACATGCCGTTCGTCATTTCCGAAACGGCCTCCCTAAGCGTTAAATACACCCTCGACAAATACATATCCGACATTTCCGTCAAATGGCCTAATGACATCTATTACAAAGATATGAAAATAAGCGGGATACTCATTGAGAACACGATTACCCGGAGCAAAATATCCAAATCAATCATAGGAATAGGCGTTAACGTCAATCAGAGAACATTCGGCCCGAACATACCAAATCCCGTATCAATGGCTCAAGCGACAGGATGCATCTTCGACAGGATGGCCGTCCTGGAAGATTTCAGGCACATATTTGCCGGACAAAGCGAACGGCTGAACCGCGACTGTTACGATTCCATTCACAATGACTATCTGAACGCCGTTTACCGTAAGGCAGGATACTGCAAATATGCCTGTGGCAGAGAAATTTTCAGGGCAAAAATTTACGATATCGAACCGGACGGCCACCTGATACTCGAACGAACGGACGGCGTACGGTCAAGGTATGCGTTCAAAGAAGTAACTTATGTGATTGATGCCTGCCTCTCAAGGATATGATTCAATAAGCTTCGCGGTATTTACTTCCATCTTTATCTTCGAGTATGTTCAGGTAACTTTTGTATCGTGATTCGCTTATATAATGGTCATCAACGGCCTTCCTGACAGCGCATCCGGGTTCGTTGCTGTGGGTGCAGTTATTAAAACGGCAGCCTGCCGAAAATTTGAACATTTCCGGGAAATAATGCGCTACTTCGGCGCCTTTCATCTCTATCGTGCCGAAGCCTTTAATCCCCGGAGTATCAATAATATATCCTCCACCCGGAAGCTGTATCATTTCCGAAAAAGTAGTCGTATGTATGCCTTTTTTATGATATTCGGAAATACCGGCGGTACGGAGGTTCGCCTCCGGAAGCAGTTGATTGATAATCGTTGTTTTTCCAACACCCGAATGTCCCGACAGCAATGTGATCTTACCGGACAGGATTCGCTTCAATTCATCAACGTTCATGCCCGATACGGCGCATATTTTCAGGCACGGGTAGCCGATTGTCCCGTACAGGTTTATAAGTCCGTCCAGATATTCCAGTTCATCTTCGTCGTAACGGTCGACCTTATTGAAAACAAACTGTACCGGAATCCGGTATGCTTCTGCCGTAGCAAGGAAACGATCGATAAAAACAGTGGTTGTCTCAGGATAGTTTATCGTAACGACAAGTATGGCGAGATCAAGATTAGCCGCCAGTATGTGCGATTGCTTGGATAAATTAGACGCACGGCGTATAATATAATTATGGCGTTCCTTTATATCCGTAATGAACGCTACGCCTTGATTATCAGCTTCGATTTCCACACAGTCCCCGATAACGACAGGATTCGTACTCCTGATACCTTTCAGGCGGAAAGACCCTTTAATTTTACATTCTACGGAACGACCGTCATCCGTATGGACCGTATAACGGCTACCCGTATTTTTTATGACAAGGCCATGCATCAGACCGTCATAATTTCTTTTTCCTTC
>JAITBC010000197.1 GCA_031283785.1 Tannerella sp.
TAAAAGCCTCATTTTTCACCTTACTTAAATAACAGGATAAGGAAAAAATTGATGTTTATCCAAAACTCCGGTTATTACATCTCTTGAAACCGAAAAATTGTATAATCTTGCAGCAAAGAAAGAACAGAGACTGGCTTTCCATGTTGCGGTAGCAGCTCCGGATATTGAACACATTGATTTGAGGGAATTCAGCGGACAGCTGCCCCACAATGTGTTTTCGTTTAATCGTAACCGTTTGTCCGATACGCATCCGAAAACCTCGGCGTCCGGATGTCCGTTGCCCGACGGGAGAACTTTTCCCAAACTTTGGCTGCGTTGCGATATCAAAAGATGTTTCAGCCTTCGGATTTGGCGCCTCCGTTGTCTGTACCGGGCGCGGCCGGTTCATACGGTCGAATTTTTTGTATTTCACCGACTCGCTTCAAGTCCGGACGTAGGAATCACTTTTTGAATCGATCCGTCTGAATTGAAATAGAGTTTGTCGAAACAAATCGAACGCAGGTTGCCGCGTCCGGAAATGTCGCACGTATGATAGAAGAGATACCACTGTTCCTTGTATTCGACTATAGAGCCGTGGCTGGTATCGGAACTTACGGGGTCGAGCAGAATGCCGCGATATGTCCACGGTCCTAAAGGATTGTTGCTTGTAGCATAGCGCAGGCGGTTACGACCGTGAAGGTTGTCGGCGTACATCATGTAGTAAACGCCGTCTTTTTTGAAAACCCATGCCGCTTCGTGAAAGTCTTCCAGACCTGTCATGTCCTGAAGGGGACCGTCGAGTTCCAGCATATTGTCTTTCAATTTACCGCCTTTGCATTTCGAGCCGCCGCCGTAATAGAAATAAGCCTGTCCGTCGTCGTCTGTAAAAATGGCGGGGTCAATCATGGCGAACGAGTCGATGCCGGCGAAATAACCCTGTACCTCGAATCCGCTGACGGGGCTTTTACTTGCGGCTATGCCGATTTTCCACGTGTTGTTCCAGTCTGTGCCGCTCGGATGCGGGAAGTAAAAATAGTAAGTTCCGTTCTTAAATGCGCAATCGGGCGCCCACATGAAACCGCCTTCTTTTCGTCCCCATGGTACTTGTGAGGAATTTAATATTTCGCCATGGTCTGTCCAGTGTTCCATGTCGTCGGTAGAATAAACGTGGTATCGGTCCATCAGGTCGCATCCTCTGGGCGGGTCCACGTCGTGAGAAGGATACACGTACAAACGTCCGTCAGCCCAAACATGCGCCGACGGGTCTGCTGTGTAAAGATTTCTCACAAAAGGATTGTTTTGGGCAAATACCCATTGAGCCGTAATAAGGAGGCTCATAAATACAACTGTCTTTTTCATTATACTATATTTATTATTATTTGATATTATCGTTTCGGTACGACGGACGTGAACGGTATTTCTTTCCGCAACATCTTGCCTGCCTGACCTGCGAGATACAGGTAATAATCATTTCCAAGGTCGGCGTCTGTCGGCAGAAAATAACTTTCGCCGACCGGTACTGTGGTTGCGCATTTGAAGATAGCTGTTCCTTCGTCAATTTCGTCAAACATTGCCAGATAGAACATTTCGGCGCCGTTACCGATGTGGCTCGACAATTGTTTCCAGTAAAAACTGCCGCGATTGCGCGGAATCGGGCGAGAATTTTTATTCATATTCACCCATGAAAAGCCGGGAAATGCCAGCGGCGCATAATCTATTCTGTTTGTCCTGCACCATTCGATGTCGTCTTTCACTGTCTGCGCAAATCGCGGAAAAGAATCTTCGTTGAAACGTCCCACCAGCCAGGGCATCACAATATCGCATTTTTTTATCAGGCGGTGCAGTTCGGGGTCTTCCAGAGTATCGTCGCCCATCAGTCGCCAATGTGTCGGTACGCCGATAAGCACACTGAATCCGCGTTCGACAAGCGCGTCGATGATAATTTCCGCTTCTTTGAATCCGTATTTGCGACGGTCGTTGAATCCTATTCCCCAGACAGCTGCCAGCGGTTTGCCGTTATGGTGGAGGTAGGACGTATTGTTTTTGCGTTCTTTGATGTCATATTGAGCCGAAATGGCGTCGATATCTCTGATAACCAGCTGTTCGTCGCCCGGAACCATACCGCTCAAATCGTACATGACGCTGATGGCGCGATTGTTGGCATTTGCCGCATTGATAGCCGAGCGCCATACTTTGTTAAGTTGATTATAACTTTTCGGACTTTTTATTTCGGACACGAATCGCTGCACGAAAACTCCGTCGATGCCATATTCACGCATCCATCGGAAATGTGTTTCTACCGTCGATTCGTCGTATTCGCTCATCACGTATGCAGGGCTTCCGTCGGCAAAGGAGAACTCTGTTTTGTATGTCTTGTCGTATTCAGAGACATCGGGCCACATATCAATTGTACAGATTCCCGGTTGAAACAATCCGTTGCGACCGCAATAATGATACCAGCCTCTGTCGGAACCGTCGCCGGGACAACTGAACCAGCCTTGATAGCCTGCCATTATCAGTCCTTTGTACGAATCGTATCTCTTGACCGCAGGGAACACTTTGTTCAGTTCATCGTCTGTTACGGGTGTTTTTTTATCTGTAGGACAGACAAGTTGCTGAAATAAACGTTTGGCAATAATTTCGGAACCTTTCTCTTCGGGATGTATCTTGTCGGGGACAAGCTCGGGGCGTTCGGCAAGCAGAGGATGCAAGTCGATGGTTTCCACATTTTCTTTTCGAGCCGCCTGCTGCAGGCGAGGCGTTATTTCTGTCCTGCACACGGGGTCGTATATTCCGTTTTCGTCGGTTTCAAAAAAAGCGGTCGGCAAAAGGACAATGACTCGCGGCTTGGATGACAATTGCTTGAATGACCGTATCATGTCACGACAATCCTGCTCCAGTTCGTTATAGAACGGACGGTTTACGGCTTTAGCGTCATTGCCTCCCAAGTCGATGAATACAATGTCGGGAGCGCTTTTCAGCGCATTTTGATAAGCCTCTGTTTTCCGGTAGGGATAATTCCCCTTGCTAAGCATTGTCGTACCGCCGACGCCGTAGTTCTCGACTTTGTAATTCGTTCCGAGCAAAGACTGCAACTGTCCCGGAAATGAATTTTCTTTCGGATTTTCAATTCTTGCACCCTCGGTGATGCTCGCCCCGATACAGGCAATTTTTGTTTGTGCGTTTACTGTCAACAATCCTGTAAACAGTAAGATTGTGCAAAATACTTTTTTCATTTCTGTCGTTTTTTACTTTATATATAAAATTTATCATTTTCCCGTTTGCGAACTTATTATGATATAGTTTTCTTTTATAAAAATACGGATAATCAAAAGATTGTCTCATGGGAAACTTGTGGTTCAATGAAAATTCATGCGCCCTAAAGAAAATATAATTAACGATATCATTTAATTTGTCCGATACATTCTTCATCTTTGTATTTATAAAAATTATAAGGCAAAGATAAATATTTATTATACAAACCAAATTTAATTTAAACTTTCCAGAGGATTATTTCAATGTAAACGCTGATATATTATTTCATTAGAACCAAATTTTGCGTAAATATTTTCTTTGGAAATTTTATATCAACTGAGAAATTTCTACAGGGAACCTCTAATAAAAACAGTTTAATTCTGTGTCATCTGTGCGCCAAACCGAATTATGAAAGATGAACCGTGTTGCACACTTTATTAATCCCATTCCTTGAAAATAATTATGGCTCTGTAGTGCATTGAACAGGTAATTAATGACATTATTTTGCATTTGTTTTTAGAAGACACTGTGAAAAAGATTCTGTCGAAAAAAAACTTTATCCGGTTTATGAGTTCATGAAATTATATTACCTTTGCATTTTAAAATATATAAAATCAAAATTTATTATGAGCTCACTGAAACATGTAATTAATTTATGCAGTATGCTTTTGATAAGCATATTAGCGTTGTATGGCTGCCGTTCGCAGGATGGCGTCAATGATTTCGAGACGCTTCGGGCACAGTTTCCCGAGCCGTCGAAAGAGTACAAAACAGCGCCGCTGTATGTGTGGAATACGAAAATCACGCGCGGGCTGATAGACACTACCCTGACCGATTTGAAGGAAAAAGGGTTTGGAGGAGTATTCGTACATCCGCGTCCGGGATTGGTTACCGAATACATTTCCGACGAATGGTACGAACTTTTCCGTTATGCCCTCGACAAAGGTAAAGAGTTGGATATGAACGTCTGGATATACGACGAAAACTCTTATCCGAGCGGCTTTGCCGGCGGTCATGTACCGGCGGAAATGCCCGAAAGTTATAATCAGGGCGACGGTCTGACCCTCGAAAAAGCAGATATGCTCCCCGGTAATGCTGCGGAATTTTTCATCTGCCTGAAAGAAGAAAAAGGAGTTTTTGTCGACATCGCCGGAAAATTGCCGGAAGAACAGGGGAAACAGGGGAAATATTATCTTTTCAAAAAAAGTTATCAAAGAACCTCTCCATGGTACGGAGGTTTTTCGTATGTTGATTTATTGCACAAAGGAGTAACTCAAAAATTTATCGAAGTTACTTTCCGCGGATACGAACGTGTTGCAGGCGACGAGTTTGGCAAACACATGCCGGGATGGTTTACCGACGAACCGAATATCAACCC
>JAITBC010000211.1 GCA_031283785.1 Tannerella sp.
ATGACGTCGGTTTTGTAGCAAAGGTGAAAGATGGGGAAAGGGGATTTCAGGTTTATGTCGGAGGCGGTGGCGGATCAAAACCTTCCGTGGGGTGGTTATTGTTCGATTTTGTTCCGGTCGGCGAGTTGTATGTTGTTGCCGAATCCCTTAAGAAATTCTTTTCCGAACATGGAAATCGGAAAAACAAGAATAAAGCTCGCCTGCGTTTTGTTTTCTACAGGTTGGGAGAGTATGAAACCATCCGCCTGATAAAAGAATATTACCGGGAGGCTAAAAGAGAAACGCCGGTATTTATTCCTCCGATAGGAGAAAATGAACGCCCCGAATATTCATATAAGCCTGTCGGTGATGAATCGCCGTACACAGAGGAATACCGATTGTGGAAAAAAAGATATGTTGAACCGCAGAGGCAGGAGGGGTATAACAGTATTTTTGTTCCCGTTTTGCAGGGAAACATACCGTTGAACGATACAAAACGGATAGGAGGATTGCAAAATCTGTTGACTTTCATCAATCAATTCGGTGAGCAAACGATTCGTTTCATAACCTCGCAAAGTATTCGCCTTCGTAACATACCGGACATTGCCTTACCTGAATTATTCGGGATATTGAAAGTCTTTATTCCCGATTTGCATATTCCGCTCATCCTTAATAATATTACCTCTTGCACCGGAGCGGATACTTGCCGTTTAGGTATCGGATTATCAAAAAATCTGGCTATAGCTATTCGTGATGAATTGTTGCGAAGCTACTCCGGCCGGAATAAGCCGGTTGACTTGGATAAACTTAGCGCCGTCCGGATTCATATATCGGGATGTCCTAATTCGTGCGGACAACAGCATTGGGCGGATATCGGATTTTCAGGTAAAATACTTCGCAATGAACGTCTTTATCCCGGTTATCAGGTTTATCTTGCCGCCCATAGAGCTGTCGCACCGAAATTGGCCGACCCCGCAGGCAATATAAGTGCGAGGGATATTCCAAAGTTCGTTCGCCGTTTGCTCGAAGCGTATCTCAATAGCGACGCCTGTTCCTTTACGTCCTGTTTGGAATCGAAAGGTCGAGACGTCGCATTGGCGTTGATAGAAGAATACAAAGATATTCCATCGTTTGCCGAAGACAAAAATTATTACTTCGATTGGGGTGCAGAGACCTTGTTCAGTGTAGTCGGCAGAGGCGCTGCCGAATGTTCGGCCGGACTTTTTGATATGATAGAAGTGGATCTCGGCATTATTAATGCGAATAAGGACGCTCTGGAGAGAGAATCCGATATTGTTAAAAGGAATAACCTCTTGTATGGAATTATTTATTCGTCTTCACGCATGCTTTTGGTGACGCGTGGCGCAGAACCCAAAACGACGGAGGATGTTTTTAACCTGTTTATCCGAAATTTCATTGAATACGGTTTTGTTGAAGAAAAATTCCGGAATATTGTTACCATTGCCCGCGACAGGGCAAATCATAATTTTATTTCTCATAAAGATGAAATTTATGATTTGGCCGGCAAAATTACCGATTTATATCAAAATATGGACGATTCTTTGCAGTTCAAAAATATCCCTCCAAAACAACCCGTTGATACCGGTAAAAAACAACCCGCCGGAGAAAATCATGTTTCGGAAGCGCATGATGCTGATGCCGCACAAGCTGACGTACCTTCGGAAACGAAAGCAAGGAAATTTAAAGATTTGCGGGGAGTTGCCTGTCCGATGAATTTTGTGCAAACAAAGATATTGCTGGCAACTATGCAGCCGGGTGAAAAACTGGAAATATGGCTTGATGACGGGCAGCCTATAAACAACGTACCCGGTTCGGTACGAAATGAAGGGCATGAAATACTGGAACAGACTTCCCGGGATGATTATTGGATTGTAGTTATAAAGAAAAAGTGAAAATAAACTGTAAAGAAAAAAATAAGTTACAATGAGTAAAATAACAGTAAACGACGAAGAACAGGAAGTAACGCTCCCATTGTCACTCTCCGGGCTTATCAAACTGAATAAAGTTTTGCAACCCGATATGGTATCCGTTCAGGTTAACGGAGAGTTTGTCCAACGGGAAAACTTTGATACGACAGCCATAAATGATGAAGACGAAATAGACTTCTTATATTTTATGGGAGGAGGACGACGATGATGGATTTCTCGGCAGAGCAGATCGAACGTTACAGTCGTCATATCCTGCTTCAGGATGTCGGCGTAGAAGGTCAGGAAAAGATCAATAACGGCAAAGTTTTGGTGATAGGGGCCGGCGGACTTGGCGCCCCCGTCCTGCTTTATCTGGCGGCCGCCGGCGTAGGCACGCTGGGTGTGATAGACGGCGATGTGGTGGATTTGAGTAACCTGCAACGGCAGGTAATACATTTTACTCCCGACGTCGGCAAGCCTAAAGTGGAATCGGCAAAAGAAAAGATTAGACAGATAAATCCGGATGTGAACGTGATTACATATAATGAGTTCCTGACGGCAAAGAATGCCTTTGAACGAATTAGAGATTATGATTTTATTATTGACGGGACAGACAGCTTTCCCGTGAAATTTCTGATCAACGATGCGTGCGTATTAGCAGGGAAGCCTTTTTCACATGGAGGTATTCTTCGTTTTGAAGGGCAAACCATTACGCATCTGCCGGAAACGGCTTGTTATCGTTGTGTGTTTCATAGCCCTCCGCCGCCAAATGCCGTCCCGACATGCTCTCAGGCCGGAGTACTGGGTGCAATTGCGGGAATGTTAGGAACCATACAGGCTGCAGAGGCTCTGAAATTCCTGATTGGCGCCGGTGAACTTTTGACGAACAGGCTTCTGATTTTTAATGCAAAAGCAATGGACTTCAGGACTGTGAGGGTTAAAAAAAATGCAAAATGTCCGGTTTGCGGCGAGTATCCTTCTATTGTAGAGCTGGTTGAAGCAGAACAGGCGGTATGCGAATTGAAAAAAAAATGAGCGAATGATAAAAATACCGGAAGATATCTTAACATCAATGATAAGGCAGGCATACGACGAATTGCCCGACGAAGCCTGTGGCCTGTTAACAGGGAAGGATGGCGTCGCGCAGGCTCGGTATGCCATGACTAATACTGACCATAGTCCGGAACATTTTTCTTTCAGTCCGCATGAACAGTTTAACGTATTGAAAGAGGCAAGACGTAACGGTCGGAAAATCATAGCAAATTATCATAGTCATCCTGCGTCGCCGGCTCGTCCGTCGGAAGAAGATATCCGATTGGCATTTGATGCACATATCGTGTATATCATTATTTCTTTAGCTGCCGAAAAGCCTGATATAAAGGCGTTCTATATTGTTAATTCCATTGTGCAGCCATGTGAATTAGAGATAATATGAAAACTGCCGGTCTTATATTAAAAAACCAAATAAAAATTTTATGTATACTGAAAAATTTCTTCTATTATTGACCGGTATCATGCTGTTAACGGACTGTGCCGGTAAATCCGGACAGGAAACGACGGGGACCGCTGACAGCCTTACGGGAACTATACAACTATCGGGAGCTTTTGCCCTGTATCCTATGGCGGTAAGATGGGGAGAAGAATTTCGCAAATTACATCCCGGAGTAAAAGTAGATATATCGGGAGGAGGCGCCGGGAAAGGGATGACCGACGCACTGTCCGGCGTTGTAGATATAGGAATGGTATCCCGTGAAATCTACCCTGAAGAAGTCAACAAAGGCGCGTATCCGGTTGCTACGGTAAAAGATGCGGTCATACCGATTATAAATGCGAATAATCCCGAATTGGAAGCTATTAACAGGGTAGGGTTGAAGAGAGAAACGGCTGCGAAGCTTTGGAATCGGGAATATGCTACGTGGGGAGAAGTCATAGGTACTTCCGCTACTCTTCCCGTACATGTGTTTACACGTTCCGATGCATGTGGCGCTGCCGAGACTTTTGCCGCATGGTTCGGCAGAAAACAGGAAAACCTGAAAGCTACCGCAGTATTCGGCGATCCGGGACTTGCAGCGGCAGTACAGAAGGACAGGGTAGGGATAGGCTTTAACAATATAGCTTATGCTTATGACCAAAAGACAAAAAAACTTTTTGACGGGCTGGCTATTATCCCCATTGATATGAATGAAAACGGACAGATAGATCCGGAGGAAGATTTTTACGAAACAACCGAAACATTGATAAAAGCCATCAATGAAGGGCGTTATCCCTCACCTCCGGCTCGCGATTTGTATTTGGTGACAAAAGGTAAACCGACAAAACCGGAAGTTATTGCTTTCATGGAATACGTGCTTACCGAAGGACAGAAATATGCCGGAGAAACCGGTTATATAAGGCTTTCGGAAGAAAAATTGAAGGCTGAATTAACAAAAATAAAATAGAATTGTAAAAACAAAACGGAGTTATGTTTTTGTATTTTTTCTGGAAAAAGTAAAGAATTGTGCAGATATCATTATTAGCAAAAAGGCTTTTTAAAAATAAAATTGCTTGCCTGGTTATGCAACTGTTCACTGCCGGATCATTACTGACTATGTTGATCATGGGGCTGGGATTGTATTATAAATCGGCGGACGTCCTGAAAGAAAATTCGGTATGGAGGTTATTGAAAAGTTCGGAATGGAGTCCGCTGACGGGAGAGTTTGGATTTTGGTCGTTCATATTAAGTTCGATATACGTGACGGCCTTATCCGTAATAATAGCGCTTCCTGTCGCCCTCCTTACCGCATTGTTCCTGACGGAAAATGCGCGACCATGGATAAAGAAAATGATGTTCCCGGCGCTGGATATTCTGGCGGGTATCCCTTCCGTTGTATATGGATTGTGGGGAACGTTGATTATTGTGCCCTGGATAGCAGATTATCTGGGTCCCCGTTTTGTCGATTACACCAGCGGATATTCTTTGTTGGCCGGAGGTATCGTGCTGAGTGTGATGATTATTCCGTTATTAGTAAGTTTGTTTATCGAGATATTCTCTACCGTTTCCAAAGATTTGAAAGATGCGTCTATATCATTGGGGGCGACACGCTGGCAGACATCCCGGTTAATAGTCGTCAGAAAAGCCTCCCCGGGAATAATAGCGGCGGTAGTGCTGTCGGTTTCCAAAGCTTTTGGCGAGACGCTGGCGGTGCTTATGGTTTGCGGGAATATGGTCGGGATACCTCATTCGGTATTCGATAGCGTTTATCCCTTGCCGGCTCTTATTGCAAACAATTATGGGGAAATGCTGTCCCTGCCCATGTATGAATCGGCGCTTATGTTTGCCGCTCTGGTTATGTTTGTTATCATTTTCATTTTTAATGCGATATCACGTATCGTCTTACAGAATGTAGCGAAAAAATTTAAATTATGAAATTCAGGTTCGTAGAAGAAAAGTTATTTAATCTGTTAATGATATTGGCAACGCTCGTGGTGTTTGGTTTTTTTTCGAGCATCATATGGACGATTGCCAAAGTGGGTTTTCCTTCGTTAACGTGGGAAATGATCACGCAACTTCCCGGCGGCGGATTCTATTTAGGTAAGGAAGGCGGGATATTGAATGCCGTTGTCGGTTCGTTAATGATTGTTATAGCTTCTGCTTTGTTAGGATTAATCATCAGTATTCCCATTGTTTTCTACATAAACGTGTATCTGAAGAAAGCCTCCCGACTGGCCTATTTAACGCGGCTGTCCTTCGATGTGCTGTTTGGGATACCATCCATCGTCTACGGGGCGTTTGCTTTTACGGTAATGATCTTTTTCGGATTGAAAACATCGTTGCTGGGTGGGATTATTGTTATCACACTGCTGATTGTCCCGATATTTGTCCGTTCGATGGACGAGGTTGCAGGTTCGGTATCCAAAGATCTTTTGGATGCGGCTTATTCGCTGGGAGCTACCCGGCTGGAAGCGTGTAAAGTAGTCATCCGGCAGATAGCTCCGGGTATTGCAACCGCCACTTTGCTCTCGATAGGGCGTGCTATCGGCGATGCGGCAGGTATTCTGTTTACTGCCGGATTCACGGACAGTATTCCGACGTCGCTCAATCAACCCGCGGCCACATTGCCGTTAGCTGTATTCTTTCAGTTGAGCAGTCCTATCCCCGAAGTGAGGGAACGTGCTTACGCCGCGGCATTGCTGTTGACAATCATCGTCCTTATATTGAGTATTGTCGGACGGGTGACTACCGGTTATTTTTCGAAAAACAGAATTAAATGATATTGGAAACAGATGAATACAAACGACAGTAAATTAAAAGTAATAGCAAGGAACAGCCCCCTTTCACTTATTCAGGTGGAGGAGGTGTTTTCGTTTTTGCCGTCGATGGCGTATGATTTGACTGGTATTGCTTCATATGGCGATAAAAACAAAGATATTTCATTGATGAATGAGAATATTGCAGGAGATTTTTTCACGCGGGAACTTGATAACGCATTGTTAAACGGAGAGGCGGATGTGGCTGTTCATTCGGCGAAAGATTTACCGTATCCTCTGCCTCCTGGGCTGGAATTGTATTGCCTGACCGTGGCTACGGTGAAAACCGATTCTCTCGTTAGCAGGGAACATCTTCGTTTACAGCAGCTGCCGGGCGGAGCACGGATCGGCACAAGTTCCGCCAAACGCAAAGCCGAATTGTTGAAACTGCGTCCCGACCTGACTGTCGTAAGCCTGCGGGGGACTATCGAAGAACGCATCTCGCAGGTCGACAACGGCTATGTCGATGCGCTGATTGTTGCTACGTGCGCCCTCTTTCGTCTGGGGCTGGATTCGCGCATAACCGAAGAGTTACCATTTAAAACCCATCCCCTTCAGGGAAATCTGGCAATAGTGGGAAAGGTCGATAACCCGGCATTAAGAGCTGTTTTCCGCAAGCTTGACGTGCGGCCTGCTTATGGGAAAGTGACGCTTGTCGGATTTGGCCCGGGTAACCCGGAGTTGTTGACGGTTGGAGGGGATAGTGCCTTGCAGAAAGCCGATGTCATTTTTCATGACGATTTGGTGGATAAAGATTTTTTGGGGAAATATAAAGCTGCGAAAGTTTATGTTGGAAAACGGAGGAATAAACATTCCTGTCATCAGGACGAGATCAACGAGCGCGTTTATGAGGCGGCTGTTTCGGGAAAAAACACGGTGCGACTGAAAGGCGGAGATCCAATGGTGTTTGCTCATGGACGGGAAGAACTGGACTTTCTCAAAAGCCGTTTTGTAGACGTCACGGTCATCCCCGGAATATCTTCTGCTATAGCGCTTGCCGCCTGTACACATATTCCTTTGACGCACAGGGGCGTAGCCTCGTCCGTCGCCTTTGTCGCAGGACATTCGGAAGGCAAGGATATACAGACGCCTCATGCCGATACATTAGTTTATTATATGGCCGGGACAAACATCTCGGATATTGCCGAAAAGATGATTGCCGCAGGACGTGATGCCGATACTCCGGTAGCATTAGTGCATAATGTTTCGCTGCCCGGACAGGAAACGTTTTTCTCTACGCTGAAAGAGTTACGGTTTTCGGTTATCAAATACCCGACGCCGATACTTGTCGTTATCGGTAACGTCGTATCGTTCGAAAACGGGGATGTCCGCAGGCGGAATGTCCTGGTGACCGGTACTACCTGCGAAGAATATAACGACGGTCAGCGTAATATTACGCATATTCCCCTTATTAAAATACAAAAAACGCAGGATAATATTTTGCACCGTATATTGCGGGAAAAAATTAATTCGTATCAATGGATAATTTTTACAAGTCGCTACGGCGTCCGTTTTTTCTTTGAAATATTGGATGAGATATCGTTTGATATCCGTGCTTTGGGAGCGGTAAAAATAGCTTCGGTAGGGAAGACTACAACGGCCGAATTAAAAAAATACCATATCTGTCCTGAAATGGAATCGGCGACGGAATCGGCGGAAGGATTGACAGCCTGTTTTAAGGAAGCCGGGATTACGGATAATCATATATTGCTGCCGCGTTCGGATAAAGGATTGAAGTATTTGTCCGATGAACTGCAGGCTTTGGGTAATCATGTGACGGATGTGCCCGTATATGAAAACACTTTTAACACCGAAGCGTCGAAGGTCGATTTGTCTGATTTCCGGGAGGTCATATTCGCATCGCCCTCCGGAGTGGATGCTTTTATCCGTCTGTACGGCGACTTGCCGGAAGGTATACCGCTGATTGCTAAAGGAAAAACAACTGAAAACAGATTAAAAATTTATATAAATGAAACGTTTTAGACCATACAGGGAGACACAGGAGATAAGAGACCGGTATGCCGATGTGCCGCAGATTGTTCCAGGCTGCTTTATTTATCCGTATTTTGTGACGGAAGGGAGCGGCGTCAGGCAGGAGATTCCTTCCATGCCGGGCGTGTATCGTTTTTCAATTGACCGCTTACTGGTTGATGTTGAGGAACTTTTGACGTCGGGTATAGACAAAATACTGCTTTTTGGCGTCATCGATGAAAAAGAGAAAGACGAACGGGGCAGCGCCGCTTACAGCGCCGGCAATTTAATAGGCAGAGCGATAAAGGCTATCAAGGCGCATTTCCCGGATATCCGGGTGTTCACCGATATCTGCCTGTGCGAATATACCTCGCACGGACATTGCGGATTGCTTCATAACCGGGATGTGGATAATGATACGACCTTGCCGCTATTGGCCGAGATGGCTTACCAACATGCGGTTGCAGGAGCGGATTTTGTTGCGCCGTCTGCGATGATGGACGGACAGGTGAAAGCAATAAGGGAGCGTATAGAAAAAGAAAAACTGAAGACGAAGATTCTGGCATACTCGGCCAAATATGCATCGGCATTTTACGGCCCATTCCGCGATGCGGCTTCTTCGGCGCCGTCGTTTGGCGACAGGAAAACCTATCAGATGGATTTCAGGACGAAGCATCAGGGACTGGAAGAGATTGCTGCCGACATCGAAGAAGGAACGGACTGGATTATGGTGAAACCGGCGCTGGCATACCTTGATATTTTATACCGGGCGTCGGAACGTTTCCCCGCTTATCCTTTAGTTGCCTATCAGGTATCGGGCGAATATGCCATGCTGAAAAACGGCGCCGCCCAGGGCTTCTTCGACGAGACGCGGATTTTCTTCGAAAGTCTGACTGCTATCAGGCGTGCCGGAGCGGATTATATTATATCGTATTATGCCAAAGACTTCGTGGCACGCAACGGGCTTTTATAACGCCTCGACAAGCTTCGGATTTTGTCAGGGAAAAAGTTTTTTTTACGTTTCCCGAAGCTTCGGGAAGACACGAGATATGTACGGATATTTATTTAAATTAATATATACAGAGAATTATGAGCAATCGTAAATTGACACATTTAAAAGAACTTGAATCGGAATCGGTATACGTCATACGGGAAGTAGCCGCGCAATTTGAAAAGCCGGTATTGCTGTTCTCGGGCGGGAAAGATTCTATTGTAATGGCTCACCTGGCTTATAAGGCATTTTATCCGGCCACTATTCCGTTCCCCTTTTTACATGTTGATACCGGACATAATTTTGAAGAGACTGTCATATACAGAGATAACCTTGTGGAAAAACTTGGGGTGAAACTTATTGTCGGTTCCGTGCAGGAATCGATAGATACAGGCCGTGTGACGGAAGAAACAGGCATCAATGCCAGCCGTAATAAACTGCAGACGGTCACTTTGCTCGATACGCTCGGCAAATATAAGTTTGATGCGGCAATAGGCGGAGCCAGGCGCGACGAGGAAAAAGCGCGTGCCAAAGAACGGTTTTTCTCCCACCGCGATGAATTTGGGCAATGGGATCCTAAAAACCAGCGCCCTGAATTGTGGAATACGTTCAACGGCAAAAAGCAACTGGACGAGCATTTCCGCGTATTCCCGTTAAGCAACTGGACGGAAATGGACGTCTGGCAATACATCCTTCAGGAAAATGTTGAACTGCCGTCACTTTATTATACGCATGAACGTGACGTGTTCGAACGCGATGGCGTATGGTTGGCGTATTACCCGTTCATGCAATTGAAACCCGAAGAAAAAGTGCTGCATAAACGTGTCCGCTGTCGTACGATCGGCGATATTACCTGCACCGGCGTAACAATATCGGAGGCAAATACGCTTGAAGATATTATCAATGAGATCGCCGCGTCGAGAGTTACGGAACGCGGCGGACGATCGGACGATAAACGCTCGGAAGCCGCAATGGAAGACCGTAAGAAAGCGGGGTATTTTTAGTTTTTAATCGGATAAAAAAAAGATATATGAATGCATATTTGGATATGGAACTGTTGCGCTTTACGACGGCGGGCAGTGTCGACGACGGGAAAAGTACACTGATAGGACGTTTACTGTACGACAGTAAGTCTATTTTTGAAGACCAGCTGGAAGCTGTGAAAACGGCAAGCGAACGCATGGGTAACGACGAGATAAATCTGGCCTTGCTTACCGACGGCCTTAGGGCGGAACGTGAACAGGGTATAACGATTGATGTCGCTTATCGCTATTTTGCCACGCCTAAACGTAAATTTATCATCGCCGATACGCCGGGGCATATCGAATACACGCGCAATATGGTAACGGGCGCTTCCACTGCCGATGCCGCTATTATCCTTGTCGATGCGCGTAACGGAATCATCGAACAGACGAAACGTCATTCGTATGTCGCATCGCTCCTGCGGCTCGACCATGTGATATTGGCCGTAAATAAAATGGATATGGTGGATTTTTCGGAAGATATTTTCAACCGGATAAAATCGGAATATGTCGGAATAGCGGAAAAACTGAGACTTAAAAACGTACATTATATTCCCATTTCGGCACGCGATGGGGATAACGTCGTGAACCGTTCGGACAAAACGCCCTGGTACGAAGGCGTAACATTATTATATTTGCTGGAGAACCTTCCCGTAAAAGAAGGTTTAGACGGATTGCCTTTTCGTTTACCGGTACAATACGTCATCCGCCCGCAGAAAGACAGCTTTCATGATTACAGGGCTTATGCCGGGCGTTTGGCGAGTGGAAAGAGTAAGGTTGGCGACAAAGTCACCATATTGCCTTCGTTTACGGAATCGACGGTAAAAGCCGTTGATGAAG